>SICO01000011.1 GCA_009691435.1 Candidatus Saccharimonadota bacterium
ACCCATAATACCTATAATACTGCGGCCAATGTGGGGTGAGCAGCCGGCCGATATTAGAGCTGCGATGTCACTGATTGCCCTATTTGGGCTGGGCTCGATTATTTTGCTGGCTACCCTGAGAGTTTTCTGGAACAACAACTCGAAGTAGCACCCGAGCAATGAGTTAGCGTACTCGCGGCTTGGCTTCGGGCTTAATCACTGCGCCAATAATCAGATACACCAATACACCAGGTACGATGCCCGACATAATAACTAGGATTGCTGCAATAATTCGGGCCAAGGCTTTGTCGAAACCAAAATACTTGGCAATGCCACCGACCACACCGAGTACTTTTTTGTCGGTCGATAGTGTCAGCTGTTGTGGTGGTGTTTTTTGTTTTTCATATATTTTTTGGTTTGTCTTAGGAGATCTAATAATTGCTGGAGCCGACGAAGGGACTCGAACCCGCAACCTGCTGTTTACAAAACAGCTGCTCTACCAATTGAGCTACGTCGGCATGGTGCCGGGTGAGAGATTCGAACTCCCGAAGACATAAGTCAGCTGATTTACAGTCAGCCCCCGTTGACCGCTTGGGTAACCCGGCATGGGTTTGGTATGGAGCCACCCGCGGGATTTGAACCCGCGACCCCTTCCTTACCATGGAAGTGCTCTACCCCTGAGCTAGGGTGGCTAATTTAATAATTTACAGATACAAAAACACTTATAGTCTAACATTTTACTGCAATTTCTTCAAGGCTGGGTTTGAGCTTAAAGCTTGCTTGGCTCTGACATTGGCTGGCTCTAACTTAAGTATAGACTTAAACATCGACATAGCCTCCTTGGGTTGACCTTCATGCAAATAAGCTTCTGCTAATAGCTGCATAATAGACGTGCTGGCAGGCTCTAAATGAAGGGCCCTAGCAAGAGTTTTAATCTGCTTATCATAGTAACCAATAACTCTATAAATTCGTGCTAGTGTTACCAGCCGGGCAGATGTTTCCTCCATACTAATTGATTTTTCCAAAGCTACTGCTGAGCGCTTAAATCGCCGACTCTTAAAGAGCACCATAGACAAATTATAATAGCTAGCTGAATTAGGGTAGTTATCGGCAACTATCTGGAAGCATTCTATGGCATCATTAACCTGCCCAAAATGGGAATATATAAAGCCTAATCGGCTATAAGCTAGGCTACTTTTATGATCAACCTTGAGCACCTTCAAATAGGCTTTCTCAGCTGCCAGATAGTTTTTGGCGAAATAATATCGGTTGGCGATTTCGAGCAAGCTCTCTAGCCTAGAGTCATGGCTAACAGGCAGAATTGCTAAGCTATTTGCAATAGCTTCAACCACACCGATTTTATATTTACTTAATAGTAAAAAAGTCAGGATAAATAAACTTAAAAATACAATTACTTCATATATCATTAGTACTCCATTGCTAACTTCTCTAGCACAAACTTAAAATTGCCATTATTATGCAGGTGCGCTTGTGCCGCTATCAAGCTATTGGCTCTTGGGACCCACTGCTCGGTAAAAGCCTGGTTTTGAATATCAGCTATAATAACATTAATCAGGCGACTAGCTTCAATTTTACTGGCAATAGTGGATAATACCACTAATCTATCAATAATACTACCACCTATAAAGTCCTGGGCATCGGCAATTAGTTTAGATTGAACGGATTGATCTTCCTGGCTAAGTGTAATCAGCTTGGCTGGAGATCGACCTGCGAGTTTATAGGTTGCCTGGGAGATATGGTACTCACTAATTAAGCCCTCTAGCTGGCTAGGAGTTGGTGCATAGAAATTAACTATCTGTAGCCTAGATAAAACGGTTTTTGGTATCATTGCCCTTTGCTGGGCTACTAATACAATAACGGTCAAAGGCGGTGGCTCCTCTAACAAATTGAGCAGTGAATTGGCAGCCTCAATAGTTAATAAATCTGCCCCATCTATAATGATAACTTTATAGTTGACCCCACTTGGCTTAGAACGATAAGCAAAATCCTTAACCCGCTCTAACTGAGATAGCCGAAGTTTTTTACCATCCTCTGGTTGAATGAATAAAATCCAACGCGCTTTATCACCCTGGGTTGCACTACTGCCCAAAAGAGTATTGGCAAAGTCTAATGCTGAACTAGTTTTGCCTAAGCCCGTATCGCCAACGAACAAATAGCCATGGGCTGGCTTAATGGTCGCAGCGTTAAGCTGGCTGGCAGTAGCTGGATGCAAAATTAGCCGATTCATTCTAGCCCACCAAGAAAACTACTAAGATCAGCCGGCAAAGGCGCATAAAAAGTCTTTTTAACTTTTTTATTAGGCAGTACTATCGATAATTTTTCAGCGTGTAAGAATTGCCTTGCTAGGCCCTGGGGTAAAGCCTTTTTACCATAAAGCTTATCGCCTACTACTGAATGCCCAAGGTGGGCAAACTGAATACGTATTTGGTGGGTTCTGCCGGTATGGATACCAATGCTTAAATAGCTATAATCCTTGTACTCCGCTAGAACCTGGTACTGCGAGATTGACATTTTACCAGACGGGTGAACAGCCATCACATTAGGAGATTTAAGTGAACGGCGGACAGGTAGTTCAATCCTAGCCTTAGGGTGGCTAAGATGCCCCCAAACTAACGCCAGGTATGTTTTATCGACTGTTCTAGCGGCAAATTGCTGCTGTAAAAACTCTAGAGTTGATTCGTTTTTAGCCATAATAACAACGCCAGAGGTATCCTTATCGAGCCTGTGTACGATTCCTCCGCGCAAATTATCGGCAGGAGCTAATTGGCTACTGAATATGCTAAAAACACTGCTTGACTGGTCCTGGTCGTTTTTGGGGTGCATAAGTAGCCCAGCAGGCTTATTAATAACAATTACATTGCTATCCTCAAAGAGAATAGCAATTGATAATTTAAGTTCCCCCTGGTTTTTCGTTAACATAGTAGTATTATACTAGCTTCTGGAGAGATTGTAGTTGGTTTTTTGTGCCCATTACAACAAGCTTATCGCCAGTATAGATAACTTCTCTGCCCGTTGGATGGACCTGACTGTTCCCGCTAGTAGTATTTAAGGCTAAAACACTGATGCCATCGGCATGCTTTAAGATATTCTCTAGCCGGTGGCCACTAACCCGTGAGTGGTGCGTAATTTCTACCTCTTGAACTTGAAGATCAGCGCTCTTATTGGCGGATAAAATATCTAGAATATCAATAACGTGAGGGCGCATTAGCATAGTAGCCATATGGAACCCACCGATCTGGTTGGGCATTGCAACTTTATTGGCGCCAGCCCGTACTATGCGTGTAATATTTTCTTCTCTATTGGCCCTAGCTACGATAAACAAGTCAGGATTAATCTGCCTAGCAGTTAATGTCACAAAGAGATTACTAGAATCATCCCCTAAAGAAGCGACTACTCCCTTGGCCTTGCCAATTTTAGCCTTGTGTAAATCCTCTTCTTTTGTAGGGTCCCCAACGAAAGCCGTATACCCTAACGCCACCGCCTCCTTAACTCTATCGGGGTTACTATCAATAGCAACAAATAGCTGGTTTTCATTAGCTAGTTCTCTAGCTACTTGACTCCCGACTCGACCTATTCCGCATACAATATAATGATCTTTCATACTTAGAAGTTTTGCCTTTACTTTACGGCGCTTTAATCCATCGCCTAACCCTATAATATACTCGCCGAAAAGCTTAAGCAAATATGCTAGCATTATTAGGCTCGCCAGGACTAGCAAAATTATTATTACTCTTGATGGCCAGGTGGTCATATGGAAATTATCATGATGCGTCAAGCTAATATAAGTTGCTCGATATAAAGCCTCGCTATAGCTAACATTTTCTAATGTCTTAAGACCAAAAGTAGCAACTACTAAAAAGCTGGTAATAACTAATACTAAAACAATGATTTGTTTTCGCCTCATACTTACATATTATAAAGCTTATGGTTAAGGATGTCACCGTATCCAATACAATTACTATAGTGCCAATGCCGGCCCAAGGTGGGATAATCTTAACGTTTTGAGAACTGTGCAGCCTTGCGAGCTTTGCGGAGCCCTGGCTTCTTACGCTCTTTTTTGCGTGGGTCTCGAGTTAGGTAGCCATGTTTTTTCAGGCTAGTTCGAAAATCCTCACTCATTTCAACTAAGGCTCGGGCTATTCCTAGCCGAACTGCATCAGACTGACCCCTAAGCCCACCACCATCAACCTTAATCTCAATATTCATTAGCTTAGTTTGCGCGACCAATTCTAGTGGGGCTTTAATGTTGTATATATAAGCTTCATTAGCTAAGAAATATTCCATAGCTGGTTTCGAGTTAATAGTAATCTCACCCTTGCCCTTAAAAAGCTTAACAACTGCGACAGACTGCTTGCGTCTACCGACAGCACGGTAATAATGGTCTTGGGAAGTGGTTTTTTTAACTGACTTTTTTTCTAACATACTATTTTGTCTCCAGCTTAATTATTTCTGGTTTTTGTGCAATATGCCGATGCTCGCTGGTGGCATAAACCTTGAGATGCTTAAGCATTTCATCTTTGAGTTTATTTTTTGGTAACATTCCAGCTACAGCGTGTTCGATAACACGATTGGGGTGTTTTTGAATCATTTCCTTCAGGCTCATCTCTTTAATGCCGCCAGGGTACCCGCTATGTCGATAATAAAACTTATCATTCATTTTATTGCCAGTAACTTTAATTTTAGCGCTATTGGTAACTACTACGATATCCCCCGATACGATATTGGGAGTATAGCTAGCCTTGTGCTTCCCCATTAAAAGTTCTGCTAACCTTGTGCTTAAACGACCCAAATTCAAGCCGTCGGCATCAATAATGTACCACTGTGAGGTAATATCTGATTTTTTAGCTGCGTACGTCTTCATTTACTTGCTCCTTTTGCTAGTACTTTCTTGGTGGCCGCTGACTGGCCTGCAGGTTTTTTAGTTTGCTTTGGTTTATCAGTAGTAGTTTTTGGTGCTGACGGCTTGGCCACGGGCTTATAAGAGGCATCTAAGATTAACTCCACCACCGCCATTTCAGCTCCATCTCCAAGTCTCTTGCCTGTCTTAACAACACGGGAGTAGCCGGAGTCTCGGCTCTGAAACCCATGCACTAGATCGGTATTAAGTTTTTGGGAAGCAACTGGGTTAATAGTAAAACTCAATATCTGGCGTAAATTATGCAAATCTTGTTTTTTTGCTTTAGTAACTAGTTTGTCAAAAATTCTAGCTAACTCCTTGGCCTTAACCTCGGTGGTTTCAATTCTCTCATAGAATATCAAAGCATCAACTAGCCCGCGCATTAAAGCCCTACGGGGCGCTGCAGCTCTTGAAAACTTTTTTCCGATGTAACTATGTCTATGCATGATCTAGCCTTCTTTATTAACCTTACTGGCTAACTGACCCCTGGCTAACGCCAAGCTCAGCTAATTTTTCTACTACTTCTTCTTGAGCCTTGGCGCCGAAACCTTTTAGCTCTTTTAGATCTGCTGGGCTAAGGTCCATCAAGTCTTTAATAGTTTTAATGTCATTATTTAATAGTGCATTAGCTGTACGTGGGCTGAAGTTAACTTCATCAACACCAATCTGAGCCATATCTGCTTCGGCTCGTTCTGTAGCTGTCATAATACCACCACTACCAACAGATACTACATCATGTCCTGCTAAAACTTGGAAGTGACCTACCAAGACTTCTGCGGCCTGCATAACGGCTTCTTTAGGAGTAATTGTACCATCTGTTGCAACCTCTAGGATTAGCTTATCAAGATTGGTCATCTGCCCAACGCGAGTATTTTGGACATTATAACGAACTCGCTTGATTGGGGTATAAATAGCATCAATAGCTATCATGCCAACAGGAAGCTTTACGCCACTACGGCTCTCAACTGGTGCGTAGCCACGCCCTTGCTCAACTACCATTTCCATTTCAAATTTTGATTTCGCATTACCCAAATTGGCAATCACTAATTCTGGGTTAACTACCTCAACATCGTTAGTAGTATTGATATCGCTAGCTTTAACTATGCCACCAGATTTTTTTAAAGATAAAGTAATCGGCTCTTCATTAGGATTAATAAACCTAACCTGCTTTAAATTCAAAATAATCTCAATAATATCTTCCTTGACACCAGAGATAGTTGAAAACTCATGGCTCACGCCTTCTATTTTAACTGCCGTAATTGCACTGCCGGCTAAGCTCGATAGTAATACCCGACGGATAGAATTACCTAAAGTCATACCATACCCTGGGTGTAATGGCTCTAATCTAAACTGGGATGAATTGTCGGTTAATTTTTCTTCTTTTAGCTCTGGCAAATTGATATCGTATAACATTGAATCTCCTTCTTATTTAACGTGAGTAATACTCAATAATTAATTGCTCTTCAATCTCTTGGTCTTGCTCCTCCCGCAGTGGCAACCCTATAACTTTGGCGCTGAACTTCTTTTGATCGAAGCTTAGCCAGCTAGGCAAAGTTTGGTTAGGGTCAATACTATCTTTGAGGGCAATAAAATAAACGGACTTCAGGCTGGTGCTACGGACTGTGATTTCGTCTTTTGGCGAGACAATAATCGATGGAATATCTACTTTCTTACCATTTAACAAAATGTGCCCGTGGGTTACGATTTGGCGGGCGGCGGGCCTTGAAGGGGCAATACCTAACCTATAAATCACATTATCTAGTCGCCTTTCTAATAGTTGCAGTAAGTTTTCTCCGGCGACACCCTGCATTTTTTCAGCTTTTTCAACGTATTTTCTAAATTGTTTTTCTAAAATTCCATAGAAACGCTTAGTTTTTTGTTTCTCGCGCAACTGCAAGGCATAATCGCTGGGTTTTGGGCGACGTGACTGACCATGCTGGCCAGGGGCATAGTTACGCCTGGTTAGGGCCTTTACAGCCTTAGGATGAGTGTGAGCACCCTCTCTACGGGCTATTTTAG
Source organism: Candidatus Saccharimonadota bacterium (assembly GCA_009691435.1). Classification (GTDB taxonomy): domain Bacteria; phylum Patescibacteriota; class Saccharimonadia; order CAILAD01; family BJGX01; genus SICB01. The sequence goes on from SICO01000011.1 coordinate 6,917, forward strand.
CAGCTGGTGTTAAATTACGAGCCATCTCTAAACTCTCCTTGCCTTCTTGGGGCGACAACCGTTATGTGGAATACCAGTCTCGTCCTTAATTGATGCCACGCTAATTCCAGAACCTTGGAGGGCACGAATAGCAGATTCTCTACCCCCACCTATGCCTTTAATGATAACCTCTACGCTACTCATCCCAAAGTCCTTACAGACATTAACGGCTTTTTCGGCAGCAATTTGGGCAGCATAGGGAGTGCTCTTGCGTGATCCCTTAAAACCAGCCGATCCAGAAGATGCCCAGCTAAGCACTGCACCTTTCTCGTCTGCAATAGTAATAATCGTGTTATTAAAACTAGAGTGAATATGCACCACACCTTTAGGCACGCTGCGCTTTTGTCGCTTCTTTCTAATTTTGGTAGTTGGTTTACTCATATTTATACCCTTACTTAAGTTTTAGCTGATGATTTCTTACGACCACTTCCAACGGTAACTTTCTTACCTCTTTTGGTGCGAGCATTGGTCTTAGTTCGCTGGCCCCTCGAAGGTAGCCCGGCACTATGGCGTAAGCCACGATAGGCTTTAATTTCTTTTAAACGCTTCACGTTGCCACTTACTACGCGAGACAAATCGGCTTCCACCATGAGATTTTTCTCGATATATTCTCTAATTTTTATCAAATCCGATTCAGATACTTCTTTAACTCTTTGATCTGGGTTGATATTAAGATTTGTTAATAGTTTTTGGCTAGTTTTAAGCCCAATACCATAGACATAAGTTAAGGCAATTTCTAGACGTTTTTCGGTTGGTACATTAACACCTGCAATACGTGCCATTAACCTTGCCTTTGCTTATGTTTAGGGTTATCGCAAATCACTCGCACTATTCGCTTGCGTACGACTATCTTACATTTTGAACAGATTTTTTTTACTCCGGAACGTACTTTCAAAACAATCTCCTATTTATGACGAAAGGTGATGCGACCCTTAGATAAATCGTAGGGTGTCATCTCGATTGTTACCTTATCCCCTGGCAATATTTTGATATAATGCATACGCATCTTGCCAGAGATATGCGCCAAGATAACATGCCCATTTTCAAGTTCTACCTTGAAGTGAGCATTGGGCAGTGCTTCAACAACACTACCCTCGACTTCGATTACTTCCTTTGTGTTTGCCATAGATTAAAGTTACAAGATGTAATTATAGACGAGATTAGCCTCTTTGTAAAGAGTTTTCGGCATAAAAACCCCCTTATTTTTAATATTTTTCGTAGGTTGCCATTAAGACCATCGACTGAAGCTGTTTAACGGTTTCAATGATTACGGCAACGATAATAAGTAGGCTTGTGCCGCCTATTGTAATAGCTTGGGAGGTATTAAAGGCAGTTTCCATAATAAATGGCAGGATCGCCACAATACCTAGTCCGAGTGCGCCAGTAAAGGTAATGCGATTAATAATCCCCTTAAGGTACTTGGATGTTTCCTCGCCTGGCCTAACCCCCGGGATAAAGCCCCCTTGTTTTTGTAGATTTTCAGCTATTTCGTCTGGCTTGAAGATAATAGCAGTATAAAAGTATGTAAAGGCCACTACTAGCACAAAGTAGGTTATGCCATAGACTAAACTACTCGGAGAGAAGATGGTTGTTAATTTCTGCGCAAACGAAGCCACCCACTGTGTTTGAGCATTAGTGAATAGTTGGCCTATAAAAGTTGGGATAGAAAGAAAGGCTAATGCAAAGATGATAGGTATTACACCTGCCGTGATAACCCTTAGTGGCAAGTGTGTGTCTACGCCCCCATAAGAACTAGCATTAGATAGCCTTCTAGCATAAGAAACAGGGATATTTCTTTGGCCCTCATTAAGATAAACAATGAAGACCACCGATGCGATAGCTGCTAGTGCTATAAAAACCATGCCGGTAAGCTTGGTGGGGTCAGACTGTGTCAGTGCAAACTGCGAGGCAAGGGTGCTTGGCATGGTAGCTACAATCCCAAATAGTATAATCATTGAGATACCATTCCCAACGCCTTTTTCAGTAATCAATTCACCGAGCCACATCAGTAGCATGGAACCAGCTGTAATGGTAGAGACCATTAGTGTCCACTGAAACAAGGTAGGGTTCCCAATCAAATCTAGGCCCAAGGACTGTGTGGACAGGTTTTTAACCAAGACAACCATCGCAATCGCCTGAACAATTGCTAAAGGCAAAGTCAATAACCTCGTATAGTAGTTAATCTTGTGTCTGCCTGCTTCGCCTTCTTTTGAAAGTGCTCCAAGCTTAGGAACGACTTGAGTTAACAATTGCATAATAATTGAGGCATTAATATAAGGTCCTAACCCCATTAGGAGTACCGAAAATCTAGAAAGTGCTCCACCTGAAAATAAATTAACAAAGCCTAGTATTGAGTTAGATTCAAAAATCTTAGTCAGGAATGATTGAAGTTTTGCGCCTTCAGCAACGGGTACTGGTATCTGTGAAAGTAAGCTATAGGCAACCATAACAACCAAAACCACCAACATACGCTTGCGTAATGCGGGATTTTTGTATAATTGGCGCCAAGCTTCTTTTTTCATTCACCCCCAGACTTTAGTTACTTAATGCTAGCTACTTTGTTTGCGTTTCTTCAGTATCACAGTGCCCCCAGCTTTTTGAATTGCTTCAAGAGCTGACTGGGAGGCTTTATCGACGGTAATAGATACTGCTAATTTAATTGTACCATCTCCAAGTAACTTTATTAGACCATCGGCTTTCCTGATTAGCCCGGCTGATTTTAGAACTGCTCCATTAACTGTCTTTTTGGATAAAGTGTTGATATCAGAAATATTTACTACCTGATACTCTTTTCTATCCAAAGGCTTAAACCCTCTGGCTTTTGGTAAGCGCTGGGCGAGCTTAGTCTGTCCGCCCTCAAAGCCTGCTTTAAATTTGCTACCAGTACGAGAGTTCTGACCTTTTGTACCGCGGCCTGCTGTTTTACCTTGGCCAGCGCTAATACCACGACCTAATCTTTTAGTAGACTTTACTTTGCTGGTAGTTAGTTCATGAATTTTCATTACTTTGACTCCTTTGAGACCTTCACTGCCGCTTTTAACTTAGATAGTGCCTCTACTGTTGCATATGAATTATTAATCTTATTAGCTGACCCCAGCGACTTAGTTAAGACGTCTTTGACGCCTGCTGCTTCTAGTACGGCCCGTACTGCCCCGCCAGCAATAACTCCTGTACCTGGGTGAGCGGGCTTCATAAATACTACAGCTCCACCAAATGTAACTTGTATTTCATGGGGGATTGTCGTGCCATTGAGTTCAAAGGTTATCATAGATTTTTTGCCTTTAGCGATGGCTTTCATAATTGATGTTGGGGCGTCTTTACCCTTGCCCACTCCAACACCAACTTTGCCCTTACCATCTCCCACTACAGCAGTAGCTCTAAATCTAAACCGACGGCCGCCCTTAACGACTCGCGTCACGCGATCTAATGCAATAATTCTTTCGTCAAATTCAGGTATCTCACGATTATGTGTTCTGTTAAATTGACTATTATTCATCTAAAACTCCAATCCTTCCTTGCGAGCCGACTCAGCAAAAGCCTTAACTCGACCATGGTAAATTTTGCCACCCCTATCAAAAACAACCTGCTTAATTTTAGCTTTTTTAGCTACCGTACCAATTTGAGCCCCTAGCCATTGAGCTTTTTGGGTCATGGTTTTAGTATCCAAATCCTTCTGCGACTCGGTAGTAACCGCGCCGATAGTTTTACCAGCTACATCATCAACCAACTGGGCGCTTAAGTGGTTAAGAGAGACAAAAATACATAATCTTGGTCTACTGCTAGTGCCAGATACCTTAGCACGAATTCTGCGTGTGGCTTTAAGATTTTTCATTCCGCACCTCCCTTAGCAGCTGTTTTACCAGCTTTTCTACGAACATACTCATTAACATACCTGATGCCTTTGCCCTTATAGGGCTCTGGTTTTTTAAACATTCTAATATTTGCAGCGGCTTCGCCAACCTGCTGTTTATTATGCCCAGAGATAGTAATAATATTCTGATTAACACTGATGTCTATACCCGCTGGGGCTTGGTATAGTACGGGGTGAGAAAACCCTAGGCTCATCTCAAGCACATCACCCTTCATTTGGGCCCTAAAACCTACACCATTAATTTCAAGTTCCTTAGAAAAGCCAGCGGACACACCAATCACTATATTATCAATCAGGGTTCTTTGTAGCCCAAACTGCTTTTGAGTAGTAGCATTTTGAACCTCCTGAGTAACTATAATTTGATTATCGGTCTTAGCCACTGTAAAACCAGCTAAGACTTTAACTTCTAGCTCCCCTTTAGGTCCTTTAGCTGATACCACATTGGCGCCAATTAATACATCAACTCCTTCGGGTATATTTATGGGTTGTCTTCCAATTCTACTCATCTTAGTACACCTTACAAATTAGCTCTCCGCCAATTCCTTTTGTTCTAGCCTCTTTGCCTGTCATAATCCCGGCAGGTGTAGAAATAATCACTATGCCCCGACCAGTTCGAACTGTTGGGATATCAGAAGCCTTGGCATAGATTCTTCTGCCTGGCTTACTAACTCTCACTAAGCTCTCTGGGGAGGTAGAGCCATTAAGTTGTAGGCTTAGTTGCTTAAACCCACCTTGCTCTAATACAGAAACTTTGCCTAAATACCCATTAGCATGCAATATCCCAGCGATAGCTGCCTTAAGCTTGGAGTGAGGCATAATAACTTCCGACTTACCGGCTGTAATGCCGTTTCGTATTCTTGTTAACATGTCTGCGACTGGATCTGTTGTCATCATAATATCTACTCCTACCAACTCGACTTAGTTACGCCGGGAATCTGCCCCTTAGAGGCGTACTCACGGAAAGTTAATCTACTCAAACCAAACTTACCCATATAGCCCCTAGGCCTACCAGTAATTACGCAGCGGTTGCGTTGACGGTTAGGATTAGAATTACGGGGGAGCTTCGCTAGACCTTCTAAGTCACCAGCCGCTCGGAGCTCAGCGCGCTTATTGGCAAACTTAGCTGCTAATTTTTGTCTCTTTAATTCTCTTTGGATTAATGCTTTACGGGCCATTATTTTGCTCCTTTCATAAATGGCATGCCTAGCTTTTCAAGCAGTGCCTTACTAGCTTTGATGTCATCACCACTAATTACTATTGTTATTTGTAGCCCATGTATAGCCGAGGCGTCTTCATAGGATATCTCTGGGAAAACTGTCTGATCGCTAATACCAATACTGTAATTACCACTGGCATCAAAAGACTTGGGGCTAACTCCGTGAAAATCTCGGGTTCGCGGTAGTACAACTGCAATCAGACGATCTAGGAAGCTATACATTCTCTCCCCGCGCAATGTAACCTTAGTGCCAATTGGCATACCTTCGCGCAACTTAAAGCTCGCAATGCTATGTTTAGCTTTGGAGTTAATTGGTTTTTGGCCAGATATCTTTGCCAATGTAGCCACTACCATATCTAAATGTTTACTATCGGCTACGGCCTTACCGACGCCACTGTTGATAACTATCTTTTGAATCCTAGGGATCTGGTGCACATTCGAAATTGCCAAATCAGTTTTGAGTTCATTGATGACCGTATCGTTATATTTTTGCATTAATCTATTCATAGCTATTTTCCCTCTACCTTTTTGCTGGCTTTTTTAACTTCTGTTTTAGGTTTAGGATTGACAAACTTGGAGACCTTAAAAATTCGCTCCTTTTTGCCCTGGGCTTGTAATTTATAACCAACTCTAGCCGGCTTATTAGTAACAGGGTCTATAACCATCACCTTAGAGGCGTGGATTGGCTTATTAATTTCTAGGATGCCACCTTTTGGCTGGGTCTGACTTGGTTTTGTATGACGCTTGACGATATTAACTCCCTCAACAACTATTTGAGATAGAGCCGGCAATACCAACATAACTTCGCCAATTTTACCCTTATCGCGTCCAGCTATCACCATAACTTTATCTTTCTTCAAAATCTTCATAGCTAAAGTACCTCTGGGGCTAATGATACAATTTTCATAAATCCTCTTTCACGTAATTCACGAGTGACAGGCCCAAAGATACGGGTTCCACGAGGTTGATTACTGGCATCAATTATAACTGCCGCGTTTTCGTCAAAACGGATATTGCTCCCATCCTTACGGGTTACTTCTCGCTTAGTACGGACAACTACAGCCCGCACAACTTCCTTCTTTTTAACTGTTCCGTTAGGGGTGGCAACTTTAACGCTAGCCACTAAGATATCCCCAATACGGGCATATCTCCTTTTACTACCACCTAGAACCTTAATGCACATAATTTCTTTAGCTCCAGTATTATCAGCTACTCTTAATCTGGTTTGGGTTTGAATCATTCGGCTATCTCCGTTCTGATGACGCCTTTTTCCAGTATCTGAGAAAGCTCAAAATGCTTGTTCTTGCTAATTGGTCGAGTCTCTGAAATTTCAACCATATCACCAAGCTTAGCCTTGCTGTCTTCATCGTGAGCTTGGAACCTAGTAGTCACGAGGTAAGATTTTTTATATATCGGGTGAGCCTTGCGTCGCTCTACAGCAACGACAATAGTTTTGTTCATTTTGGTTGACACGACTTTACCTCGCAGTATTCGACTCATGATTGTTCTCCTTCTGATGCCTTGTTGTTTTGCGACATGATTGTTAGTATTCGGGCTATGGTGCGCCTTTGAGCTCTAATCTCTCGGACATTTTTAACTTCCTTGGTGCGGTAATCAATGCTAAGTTGCGCTAGTTTAACCCTTGTATCAATTAAGGTTTTTTGTAGTTCTGGATTTGATTTGTTTTTTAATTCTTTAGCTTTCATCAGATTCTCCAGCATGGGCTTTAATTATAAATTTAGTTTTAACCGGGAGCTTGTAGGCAGCCAGTCGCATTGCTTCTTTGGCTATATCCTCAGTAACTCCATCCATTTCAAAAAGTATTGTTCCAGCCTTAACCTTAGCGGCATAATGATCTAGTGCTCCCTTACCTGAACCCATCCTCACTTCAGCTGGTTTTTTGGTAATAGGCGTATGTGGGAATATCCTTATCCAAATTTTGCCACCACGTTTAATGTACCTAGTCATAGCACGGCGAGCTGACTCGATTTGGCGTGAGGTAATCCTCTCATTGCTAAGTGCCTTCAAGCCATAACTACCGAAGCTAATATCGGTCCCACGAGTAGCCTGACCGTTATTACGGCCTTTTTGGGCTTTTCGATATTTAGTTTTGCGTGGCATCAACATAATTTTTCTCCTTAAGCCTTATAAATCCACACTTTAACACCAATCACGCCAAAAGTAGTTTTAGCTTCAGCGGCGGCATAATCAATATTAGCTTTAATGGTATGGAGCGGAATACTACCAAGGGCAGCTGTTTCGCGTCGAGCCATTTCGGCACCATTAAGACGACCGCCGACACTGATTTTGGCACCTAATGCCCCAGATCGTAAAGCCGCTTCGGCGGTACTTTTAATAACTCTACGAAATGGTAGACGTCTTTCAAGCTGGGATGCTACATTCTCGGCAACTAGTTGCGCGACAAGCTCTGGGTTCCTAACTTCTTCAATATTAATTTTGAACGAGCCAGGGATAACCTTTGCTAAATCTTTCTTAAGGGCTTCAACGCCCACTCCACTACGACCAATTACTACGCCTGGTTTGGCGGTAAAGATACTAATTATGAGCTCATTGCTTGACCGTTCAATCTCAACCTTAGAGATCGATGCCCTAAAGCCTAGCTTGCTGGCAATAAGCTTACGAATATGAATATCCTGGGCGACTAAAGCAGCAAATTGACGGTTATCAAACCATTTTGATTGCCAGTCTTTAGTAACACTTAACCTAAAGCCTATTGGATTTATCTTTTGTCCCATTACTTTCTTCCTCGCTTCTTCTTAGTTATCCTGGTTGTAACCTTTGGCTTAAGAGTTGATTTTGGAGCCTTGCTGACCGACTTGTCGGTGCCCTGAGCAGCCTGCTTACTCTCGACGTCACTATCTAAGATAATGCGTAAGTGTGCCATTTGGTGCTCAATTTTGCCGTATGCACCCTTAGCTCTTGGTCGGCCTCGTTTAAGTTTAGGCCCTTGGTCAACGCGAATTTCAGATATTTTAAGGTTGGCACTACTTAAACTATAGTTGTTCTCGGCGTTTGCAATGGCGCTCTTAATGCCAGATGCAATCATTTGAGCAGACTTCTGTGGCATACTTAAAAGTATTTCGCGGGCATCGAGAGCTCGCTTACCACGCACCATATCGGCGCCCAAACGAAGTTTTTGGGCTGAGATGCGGAGATATTTAATGTTAGCTGCTACTTTCATAATAATGGCCTTACGACTTTCCTTCAGCCTTAGCTAATTTACCACCGTGCCCCCTAAACTTACGAGTTGGAGAAAACTCACCAAGTTTATGGCCTACCATATTTTCTGTAATTAAAACTGGGGTATGGACTTTCCCATTATGAATGGCGATTGTCCTACCAACCATTTCGGGGCTGATGGCACTAGCCCTAGACCAAGTTTTGATAATAGTCTTATCGTTTAACTCTAATGCCATTACCTTACGCAATAATTTAGGGTCAATAAATGGTCCTTTTTTGCTAGATCTACTCATCTATTTTCTTCCTTTCCCGCGCCCGCGGATAATCATAGCGTTAGTTAATTTACGCCGTCTGGTTTTAAGACCCATTGCAACCTTACCCCAGGGTGTTCTTGGGATTCGTCCTGGACCACTTAGCCCCTCACCGCCACCCATTGGATGGTCAGAAGGATTCATGGCCTTACCACGAACTGAAGGTCTTCGGCCCATATGCCGTTTTCTTCCGGCGCTACCGATAGTAATATTCTGATGGTCAGCATTGCCTATCTGCCCGACCGTAGCCATACAATTGACGTGAATTAACCTTACCTCTCCTGAAGGAAGCTTGATTTGAGCCCAGTCACCTTCACGAGCAGCAAGTTGGGCACGAGCTCCAGCGCTACGGGCTAGCTGGCCACCCCTGCCTGGTTGCATCTCAATATTGCAAATAGTTGAACCGACTGGAATATTTTTTAATTTCAAACGATTGCCTGGTTTAATTTCGGCCGACTCTCCAGAAGCTATCTTCTTGCCAACCTTCATATTGGCGGTTGCCAGAACATAGGCCTTAGCGCCATCATCAAACCTAACCAAAGCTATGTTTGCGGATCGATTTGGGTCATATTCTAGGGCAATAATCTCGGCATTATTAACACTATTAAATACAAAATCAACTAAGCGATAAGCGCGCTTAGCCCCACCGCCACGATGTCTGGTGGTGATTTTACCTTGATTATTACGCCCAGCATTTTTAGTGATTGGCACGGTTAGTGACTTTTCGGGCTTCTTTTTTGTTAAGCCTGAAAAATCTGCTACGCTCATATTGCGTCGGGCTGCAGTATTTGGTTTAAGAGTTCTAATTGCCATTATTTCTGTTCCTTATCGCTAATGTTAAAAACGCCAATTTTCTGACCTTTTTTGACTGTTATATAAACTCGTTTTTTGTCTTTTCGCTTTCCTACTACACCTTTAAATTTCTTGACTTTACCCTTAATAATCATCGCCCTAACCTGTATCGCATCAACCTTGAATTGCTCTTTAATAGCCTTGGCTACCATCAGTTTATTAGTAGCCAAACTAACATCAAACATATACACACCGCGGGCTGCAAGATTCATGCTTTTTTCAGTTATTACTGGCTTTAGCGCTACTATTGACATGGCTTATGCTCCTGCCTTAATGACTGCTTTTTCTGCTATTTTATTAGTGCTCCGGGGCGCGCCAAGCCAAGCTACTAATTCCTTGAGTCCTTCGCTATCAATTAGAATTACGTCCGCATCTAATATAGCTGTAACATTAATTTGTTTAATTGATAAGAGCATGACTCCAGGAATATTGTGGGCCGAAACGATAAATTTATTATCTAACTTGGAAGCTGCTATTAATATTGAGCCTTCGGCACCGATCTTATCAATGATGCCAATTACCTGCTTGGTCTGATACGCACTAACGCTAAAAGATTCTACAATCCTAATGCTACTTACCTTAAGGCTTAAGGCTTGCTTAAGGCTAGAACGAATCATACTCTTTGGCATATCTTTAGTGTAATTTTCATTACCGGTTGGTCCAAATGCTACCCCACCATGTCGCCAAATAGGATTACGAGTAGAGCCGAAACGTGCTCGCCCTGTACCTTTTTGGCGCCACGGCTTGCGCCCACCGCCAGATACTTCTCCTCGTTTTAGGACCTTGGCATTATTTGTACGAATATTACTTAAGAAGCGATTATAAGCAATTTTCAGTTGATCAGTATTGGCATCTACGCCGAAAACGTTCTTAGGCAAGTCAACTTCGCCTTTTTTAGTACCAAGCCTAGAATAGCTAGCAGCCTTCATTACAATGCCCCCTTGATAACAACTATCCCACGTCTTGGGCCTGGAACGCTACCAACTACTGCAATTAGACTATTCTCGGTGTCAATTATAGCTATTTTTTGATTCTTGATAGTTACTTTACTATGACCCATCTGTCCAGCCATTTTCATGCCCTTTGAGACATGCTGTGGATAACCAGCTCCGATAGAGCCAGGGGCCCGGTAATTATGGCTACCGTGAGTCTTAGGGCCAGTATTAAAATTATGACGCTTAATGGTACCAGCAAAACCTTTACCTTTTGAGATTCCAGAAACGACTACCTTTTCGCCAACCTTAAAGATATCTACGCCTAAGCTGTCACCAACCTTGAGTTCGGTTGGTTGCTCTTGGTCGTCGGTAAACTCTGCTGTCTGGGTAGTTTTAAATTCCTTAAGCACTGTACTCTTAGCACCTGATAATTTGAGCTGCCCCGCTTGGGTCTTAGAAAGCTTTTTAGATTCTCCGTAGCCGAGCTGGACTGCACTATAACCATCAACCTCAATAGATTTTAATCTGGTGACAATACAAGGACCAACCTGAAGTACGGTTACGCCACTGCGCGCACCGTTGGCATCAAATATTTGAGTCATTCCGACTTTTTTAGCTAATAATACCTTCATAAATCTCCGGCTTAAAATAATAAAACCTGAGTAAACAGATTGGTTTCCTCGCCTCTTTCATCAAAAAGTACAAGGACCTGATCGCTTCTCAGTATTTTTATCTATCCAAGATACTATCGATAGACAAAATTCAGCTGTAATTGTACCAGATTATTACCAGATATGTCAATCCTGTTAGAAAACATGGGTTCTGCGTACTATCCATAGAAAAATATAATTAATCATAAAAGGCGCCGCTATGGCGCCAGATATGATTAATTATTAAAGATTATCTAATAACCTATAATAAAAATAGAGCTACTTAATTAGGGTGATTCCACCAATAACTGGCAGTGGCTTTTGGTCGCCATTGACAACATTAATGATGCCCAAGATGGCAAAGA
>SICO01000012.1 GCA_009691435.1 Candidatus Saccharimonadota bacterium
CAAGACCCGCCCTAACAAGGGGCGGGTTTTTTACTTGAACAATGCCATCTAATCTGGTATTATAGACAAAGCAAAATTAAATTAACGCAACATATCGGTCACTAACTCCTCCCACTCGGGAAAGACCGATAGGTGTATAAGGAGCAATCAAATTATGCCAATAGCCAAAGAGGCTACCGAAAGTACCAAACAGGCGACTACTAAAACAGTCGACCCACTATTAAAGCAACTGCTAGAAGCCGGAGCTCATTTTGGGCAGCGCGTCGCTCGTTGGAACCCCAAGATGAAACCATATATTTATGGTGCCAGAGGCGGGGTTCATATTATCGACCTAACCAAAACCCACGATCAGCTTTTAGCGGCCGAGAAATTCGTCGAGGCCACCACCAAAATGGGAGGCACAGTGCTATTTGTTGGTACCAAGCGCCAGGCTCGACCAATTGTTGAGAAGGCCGCCAAAGACACCGGTATGCCCTATGTCATCAATCGTTGGCTGGGCGGAATGCTTACTAATTTGGAGACCATCCAGACTCGAGTTGACCGGCTCAAAAAACTCCGCAACGATTCGGCCGAAGACAAGCTAGTTGGTACTAAAAAAGAAAAGGCTGACCTAGAACGGGAAATCGAGAAACTAGGAAATATCTTTGATGGAATATCTGAGATGCAGACCTTGCCGTCGGTTGTTTTCGTAACCGATATCCTCAAAGACGACATTGCTATATCAGAAGCCAACAAACTAGGCATTGCGACTGTTGCAATTTGCGACACCAATACCAACCCTCAGCTCATTACCTACCCAATCGCCGCCAATGATGATGCCGTGCGAACAATCCAACTGGTAGTGTCGCATATCGCTGAAGCTACTAAAAAAGGCAATGAACTGTATAGGTCTAAAACGGCCGAAGCCACAACCAAAGCCGAAGCTGCAACCAAAGCCGAAGCTGCAACCAAAGCCGAAGCTGCAACCAAAGCCGAAGCTGCAACCAAAGCCGAGCCGGCAAGCACACCAGCTAAGGAGGAAAAGTAGCTTGAATATTGAGGATATTAAAAAATTACGAGAGGCAACTGGCGCAGGCATGATGGACGCTAAAGCAGCCCTAGAGGAAGCCAATGGTGATTTTGATAAAGCAATTATTGTGCTCCGTAAAAAGGGGCTAGCTAAGGCTGTTAAAAAAGCTGGCCGTGAAGCTACAGTTGGTGTTATTGAGAGCTATGTCCATGGCAACCAAATTGGTGTTTTAGTAGAGGTTAACTGCGAAACCGACTTTGTCGCCAGGACCGATGATTTTAAGCAATTTACTCGAGATCTAGCAATGCACATTGCAGCCTCGAGCCCTACCTATTTAGAGCTGGAAGAAATTCCAGAGGATGAACTCAATAGCCAGAAAGATGTTATTAAAGAAGCCGCCCAGGCCAGTGGCAAACCTGACTCCCATATTAGCAAGATTATTGATGGTAAATTGGCTAAATGGTATAGCGAAGTTTGCTTGACTCACCAGCCATTTATTAAGGATGCTGACCAAACTATTGAACAGCTCAGGCAGGCCTTGGTGGGGAAATTAGGCGAGAACATTGTTATTAGTCGATTTGTTCGTTTTGAAGTAGGTGGTGCGTAGTAGTAGCTTTAAGCTATAATCAATACAACAATGGATAGCCAACTACTACGACAAACCGAAGGTAAATTTAATGACACTCTTGACCATTTGCATTCAGAGCTAGCGGGGGTACGGTCTGGCCGAGCTAGTACTGGGCTAGTTGATAGTATTAAGGTCGAGGTCTATGGGCAATCAATGCCCCTTAAAGCTATAGCTACTATCTCTACTCCAGATTCAAAGACCATTCAAATCCAACCCTGGGATCAATCCAACCTAGCCTTTATCGAGAAAGCCCTTACGCAAAATCAAAATTTAGGGTTTAACCCCAGTAATGACGGCCGAGTTGTGCGGGTTACGATACCACCGCTTTCAGAGGAGACCAGAACCCAGCTTGCTAGAGTTATTGCCCAGAAAGCCGAAGCCGGGAATATTAGCTTAAGAAACGCTCGACACGAAGCTATCAATGCTATCAAAACTGCCGAAAAGTCTAAAGCCTTAACTATCGACCAAGCCACTAGATTGCAAAAGGATATCGATAAATTAGCTGAGGCTTACCAAGCCAGAATTCATGAAGTTGCAACGACCAAAGAACAGGAAATAATGTCGGTTTAGTGCCGACAGAGCAACCATGCAGAAAAGTAGTTTACCGCGGCATATTGGGTTTATCTTAGATGGTAACCGTCGCTGGGCTAAGGACAATAGCTTGCCGAAATTTGTTGGGCATAAAAAAGGCTACGACAACCTAAAGACAATTGCGGAAGAATGCTTTGATCTAGGCATTGAAGTCGTTTCGGCCTATATTTTTTCTACCGAGAACTGGAATAGAGAGCTAGAGGAAGTCAATTATTTAATGGAGCTGGTACTAAAAATATTCACTGCTGATTTGAAAGAATTAAATGACAAGGGTATTAAAATAGTAGTTTCGGGCAATTACGAGCGGTTAGATGAAAAAATCATTAAGGCTATCAAGGGTGCTACGAAGCAGACAGCAGCCAATACCAAAGGCACCATTAACCTCTGCTTTAACTATGGCGGGCAGGTCGAGATTGCTGATGCTGTGAAAAAAATTGTCCAAAAAGGCATTGCTGTCGATGACATTTCGGTAGCCTTGATACGCGAGAATCTCTACCATCCTGAACTGCCCCCAGTTGATTATATTGTCCGAACTTCTGGCGAGCAGAGACTTAGTAACTTTTTACTATGGGATAGCGCCTATGCCGAGCTGGAGTTTGTGCCTATATACTGGCCTGATTTTGATAAGCAAGAGCTGGTAAAAGTCTTGGGCAGCTATATTAAACGGCTGCGGAGATTCGGCAAATGATACTGACAATCGCACTAGTAATTATTATATTTTCATTATTAGTTGTTGCCCACGAACTAGGGCATTTTATGGTGGCACGGCGTAACGGGGTCAAGGTTGACGAATTTGGCCTTGGTTTCCCACCAAAGCTATTTGGCAAAACTGTTAATGGTACACTATATAGCATAAATTTATTTTTATTTGGTGGCTTTGTACGACTGAAGGGCGAGGATCAGGCTGACAAAGCTCAAGATAGCCTGTCGGCTCAATCCTATAGAGTTAAATCTAAAATAGTTCTAGCTGGAGTGGCAGTTAATTTTTCGATAGCCTACTTTATTATATTGCTGTTGATGGTTTTCGGTATGCCTTCTATACTCCCCTCGGGCTTTATCAGCGTTGGCCCCATTAAACCCTATAAAATAGAAACCTCTCCCCTCAGGGCGGTCGCAATCACAAAGGATTCCGCTGCCGAGAACGCTGGCATTACAACCGGTACGGAGATAATTAGTGTTAACGGCACGGCGATAACTTCTGAAGACCAACTGAAGAGCATGACTAGCTCTAACGCTGGTAATGTCGTAGAGATTATTACTCGCCCCCGCGGCGGCGAACCTAAGACGTTGCAGGTGCAGCTGGGTTCTGATGCTTCAAAGGGTTACCTCGGGCTAGCTGCCCAAAGCGAGCAGAGGGCATTTTATAATCCCCTAGTAGCAATTATTGGCGCAATCATAGCCACATTCTATTTAGCTGTGCTGACTATTTCTGCCTTCGGAGACTTCTTAGTTGGTTTGTTTTCAAAAGCGCAGGTCAGCAATAATGTTGCAGGTCCAGTGGGGATAGTCAGTATCTTTGGCTCGGTCATGGAGTATGGTTGGCGTTACGTATTGGCGTTTATAGCTTCAATTTCGCTGAGCCTAGCGGTCATTAATAGCTTACCGATACCAGCACTAGATGGCGGTAGATTTGCCCTAATGAGCTTAACTCGCCTGGGCGTCAAAATTAAACCCGAAACAGAAGCGTTGATGCATTGGCTAGGTTTTGGTTTTTTAATAGTATTAATTATTATTATCACGATTTCTGACATATCTAGACTCTAACTATGGTCAGTACCAGCTTGAGTTGCTAAACTAGTACAATGATTGATGCGATATTAGGTAGGTTCTCGCATGATATTGGTATTGATTTAGGTACAGCCAATACATTAGTTTATGTACGCGGTAAAGGTATCGTGGTAGATGAGCCATCCGTGGTGGCGATAAATACCAAGAATAAACAGATACTAGCTATTGGCGACGAAGCGAAGCGTATGGTTGGGAAAACACCGGCTAATATTGTGGCGACTAGACCACTCGTGGATGGTGTGGTCAGTGATTTTGAGATAACAGAGCAAATGCTAAGGTATTTTATCGAGAAGGTACATCGCGAGAGCTTTGTACTTTTCCCTAGACCAAGAGTAGTAATTGGTATACCATCAGGAGTGACCGAAGTTGAACGAAGAGCTGTCGAAGAAGCAGCTACAAATGCTGGCGCTAGGCAGGCATTTTTAATTGAGGAGCCGATGGCGGCTGCCATTGGCTGCGGGCTGGCTATCCATGATTCAGCAGGCAGTATGGTTGTAGATATTGGTGGTGGGACTAGTGAGATGGCCGTTATTAGTCTTGGCGGGATAGTTGCCAGCCGATCAATTAGAATCGCCGGAGATGAGCTCACGGAAGACATCATCGCTTATTGCAAAGATGAGTTTAAACTTCATATTGGTGAGCGAACTGCTGAAAATATTAAAATTAGTATTGGTTCGGTTGTTAAGCTAAGCAAGGTACTGGAAGGTCCGGTGCGGGGGAGAGATATGGTGACTGGTTTACCGAAGGAAATTATAATAAATTCAAATCAAGTTCGGGTGGCGTTGGCTAAAAGTGTTCGCAAGATTATTGACGGCGTTAAATATACTATTGAAGAAACGCCACCTGAACTGCTGGCTGACATTATGGATAGAGGTATCTATATAGCTGGCGGTGGGGCTTTGTTGAAGGGTTTTGATATTTTATTATCACAGCAGACAAAGATGCCAGTGCATATTGCCGACGACCCTCTGACCTCGGTAGCGAGAGGCACTGGTATGGTGCTAGAAGACTTGGATAGTCTAAAAGATGTGCTGGTTTCGTCGCAGTACGAGAAGGCCCCATACTAGGAGCACCAATGAAACGCCAGCATTCACTATTAATAGTCATTATTTGCTCGCTAGCACTACTTATGATTGGTATTAAATATGCTGGTGGGTTTGGGCCAATTAGGATGGTCAATGACAGCCTTTTTAATCCCATAGGTTCATTTTTTTCAGGTATTGGGCGAGCCGTTAAAGAAAATGTTGAGCTTGTTTCAAAAGCCACACAGCTAGCTAAGCAAAACAAAAGCCAGGACGCCGAAATTATCCAGCTAAAAAATCAGCTTTCTCATCTGAAGGAAATAGCTAACGAGAATGAAGAGTTGCGTAGCCAGCTCAATTTTAATGCTAAATTAAACTTAAATCTTACACCTGCTAGAGTTGTGGCGAGCGAGGGCACGGGCCTAAGAAAATATATCACTCTCGATAGAGGCAAAAATAGCGGGATTACTGCTGGTATGGCTGTAGTATCTTCGGGGGTTTTGGTAGGCACGGTCGAGAAGGTCGAAGAATTTAGCTCAATAGTTTTCTTATCCTCGGATCCCGAGTATCGGGTTAGAGGGCTTGGCCAAGACGGTAGGGCGCAGGGCATAGTCAGGGGCCAGCTGGGGTATGGTTACCTGTTTGATAAAATCACACAGGCCGAATCGCTGACTAATGGCGAGTTAGTAATTACTGCAGGGTCAGGGCTAATTCCTAAGGGCATATTAATCGGCCAAGTAGAGTCGGTCCAGAAAAGCGATAATGCTGTATTCCAATCGGCTCAACTCATCCCGCTGGTCAATAACGCCCTACTAGAGATAGTTTTTGTTGTGACGGGGCTCAAGCAATGAAGCCATTATTTTTAGCAGGAGGGCTTACCTTGAACTTCATTTTACAGTTTTTTTTCATGCAAAGCTGGCAAACGTCAGGTTTAGGCCTGAATTTAGTTCTAGCCTATATCGTCATTGTTTCTCTGTATGCTACGAAAGAAGAAATGCTCTGGCTGGCACTATTCGCTGGGCTTTTCGGTGACCTCTATTCATCTAGCGACTTTGGTTTATACCTGGGCTTTTACCTTTTAACAGCAATCATAGCTAAGTACTTTTTAGGATTTGGCGATATTGATTGTTCCGCCTGGAAGCCAATAGTATTTTTGGCATTCTTAAGCCTTGTTCAGGGGGCCATAGTTTGTATCCCAGTTTATGGCTCCACGCCACTACCGGTTGTCACAACTGCCCTAGCTAGCTACGTTAGCTTAACTGTTGCCGCGGGCATTCTCTGGTATTTATTATTGGGGCACCTAGGTAATTTTTTAAGTAGTATTAAAGCCACGAAAATTTTGAGGTAGTTATGAGTTTATTTGGCGATTTTCATGAAAACCCATTCAAGTTTAAGAGGAGCAAAAAAGAGTTAATGGTTTCGCACAGTGAGGATTGGAGTGCGGCTATTTTATCTGGCTCAAGCGATTTGGTGGCGAGCGAGAGCCCAGTGCCTAAGGCTATTTATTTTGCACTACTAGCAGTCGTTATGGCAGTTACGAGCCTGTTATTGTGGAGATTATTTTCATTGCAAATCATTCATGGGCAACAAAACGCTTTGCTCGCTAGTGGCAATAGAGTTAAGGTCTCGACAATAGTTGCTCCCAGGGGCGCAATCTATGACCGCAATGGCGTTGTGCTTGCTCGCAACATAGCTCAATTTGATTTAGTTGTGACGCCTAGCCAACTACCGAAGGCTAAAGTTGACCTAGAGGCAATATCTGGAGTATTGGGGCCAATTTTAGGGGTACCAAATGGTGAGATCTTGTTGAAGCTAGAGGAGATGCAAAGGTCGTCCCAGCCTGAGGCTGTTTTGATAGCTGGCGTGGATCGTGAAAAATCACTACAAATAGACGAAAAATCTCGTGATTTACCCGGGATCAATCTAGAGACCACGCCACAACGGGAATACCTAGACGCAGGTATGCTAGCCCACTTTTTAGGTTACATTGGTCGGATTTCTAGTGAGGAGTGGGATCAAAATCCAGAATATCGCCCTGTCGATATGATAGGGAAGAGTGGTATTGAAAAAAGCTACGAAGCCGAACTCAAGGGTATCGCAGGCCGAGAACAGGTGGAGGTTGATGCTACGGGTAAACCAATTAGATTTTTAGCTCGGGTTGAACCAACACCGGGTAGTAATATTATTTTGAGCATAGATTTTGAACTACAAAAACAGCTCTACTCGGCGATTAAACAGCAAGTTGAACAAGCTGGCTCCAAGGCTGGCGCTGGGGTCATTATGAGCCCCCAGACTGGCGAGATATTAGCCGCCGTTAGCTATCCATCTTACGACGCTAATCTTTTTGCTCAAGGGATTAGCCAAGCGGACTATGATAGGCTCATTAATGATGAGGCAAAACCACTCTTGAACCGTCTGACATCTGGTAACTATCCGATTGGGTCGGTCGTAAAGCCTTTTATCTCAGTCGCTGGTTTGCAGGAAAATGTCATAAACGCCACAACCACAATAGAAGATAAGGGTAAATTAGAAATACCAAACATTTATGATCCATCGGTTGTTTATACCTTTAAGGGCTGGAAGTTAGACGGGCTAGGCGTAGTCAATGTCGTCAAGGCTTTGCAGTGGAGCTCTGATATTTTTTATTATCAGGTCGGGGGTGGCTATCAGGGCTTTCGAGGTCTGGGTGAGCACAGATTGTTAGATTGGTATGCAAGGTTTGGTTTTGGCAAGAAAACCGGCATTGATATTGAGGAGGAAAGCGCTGGATTGTTACCTTCTCCTGAGCAAAAAAAGAAATCAACTGGCGAATCGTGGTACACCGGAGATACCTATAATATTGCTATTGGGCAAGGGGATATGCGGGCTACACCGTTACAGGTCGCCGTTGCTAATGCTGTGATTGCCAATGCTGGAAAGCTAATTAAGCCGCACCTACTATTGTCGGTAGCACCCGGTGATGGGCAAGACAAGGCAGCGCCAGTATCTATCGTCAGGTCAGATTTTATAGACTCGGGGAATCTGAAATTAGTCCAGCAAGGGATGGAAGCCGTCGTAGCCGAAGGTACGGCGTGTTGTAGTATTAAATCGACTGTCCCAGTTGTGGTAGCTGGCAAAACCGGTACTGCCGAAACATCCTCAGAGGGTTTTGATGGCAAGAACCCCCGCACTAAGCCACATTCTTGGTTTACTGCCTATGCCCCAGCTGATAACCCTAGAATTTCTTCGGTTATTATCATTGAGCACTCCGGCGAAGGGGCTAGCTTCGCCCTGCCTGCAACTAGAGAAGTTTTTAAGTGGTATTTTCTAAATCGTTAAAAATACCAACAATAATGGCTTGACTTTAGTGGCCTAGTTTGCGAGAATAGAAACTTAATATCTCAAATCTTTGACTTTATAGTGTAAAGATATCTCGCTACTTAGAAAGCGATTTTTTGTTTTTTTATTGATGTTTTTAAGCATCACAATAGAGAGGATTGAATACCATGGCTAAACGTAATAATTTTTATATGACACAAGAAGGGCTAGACGATTTACAGGCCGAACTTAGCGATCTTAAAGACAACAAACGCAAGGAAGTAGCTAGTGCCCTCAAAGAGGCCAAGGAATTCGGCGATTTAAGTGAGAATACCGATTGGGACGATGCTAAATCAAGGCAGTTATTTATCGAAGGGCGAATATCGGAGCTTAATAACATCCTCAAGCACGCTAGCGTTATCGAGGGAACGGCAGGCGACGTCGTTGAACTTGGCTCCACCGTAGAAGTTGAACTCGAAGACAGCAAGCACACCTATAAAATAGTTGGTTCTACGGAAGCCAACCCAGATAAGGGTAAGATCTCTCATGAATCACCAATTGGTAGGGCCCTAATGGGTAAAAAAGTTGGTGAACATGCCGAGGTACAGATTCCAGCTGGTCTTATTACATATAGAGTTCTGAAAGTAAAATAGCCAATAGTCTACTAGAGCTATAATAGTCAGGTATAATTAATATTATGCAGGGAGATAAACAAAATCGTTATTGGCTCGATCAGCTAGTAGCTGAAATTATCAAGTCTAACCCGACGGGAGAGTTGGTAGTTTCTAGTGGTATCTCGCCATCGGGACCATACCATGTTGGTCACGCCCGCGAAATACTAACTGCCGATGCCGTCTATAAAGGTCTCAAGGAGGCCGGACGAGCTGTTCGGCACTTGCATTTTGTGGACGATATTGAGGCACTTAGAAAACGCTATCCTTATTTGCCTGAAAGCTACGAGCTTGAAGCTGGCAAGCCACTTTATAAAATCCCAGCACCAGATGGTAAGTCCAAAAGCTATGCCGATCAATTCTTTACAGAATACCTCGAAAGTTCCAAATTACTCGGTATCAAGATGGAAGTTTTTAGAACTAGCGAGCTATATTCCAAAGGTGTATTTACCGAAGCAATCAGCCTAGCAATGCAAAAACGCGATCAAATTACCGAAATACTACTGCGCATTAGTGGCCGAGAGATCGAGCCTGGCTGGCAACCAATCCAGATACTTGATGAGTCCTCAGGTAGCTTCAAGACGGCCAAGTATGTTGGTTATAATTTTGATGATAGTAAGGCACATTATATTGGGCAGGACGGTAAGGATTATTTCGCTGATGCCAGCAAAGGAGAAATCAAGCTCGACTGGAGGCTAGATTGGCCAGCTAGGTGGAAACTATATGGAGTACAGATAGAAGGATTTGGCAGAGAGCACGCCACGAAAGGCGGTAGTTTTGATACCGGTGTTGTGCTAGCTAAAGAAATTTTTGGCTACATG
The DNA here is from genome assembly GCA_009691435.1 of Candidatus Saccharimonadota bacterium. GTDB lineage: Bacteria > Patescibacteriota > Saccharimonadia > CAILAD01 > BJGX01 > SICB01. The sequence continues at coordinate 9,828 of SICO01000012.1, forward strand.
GCACCAATCCCAGTTCCTTATGAAAACATCACGCTGAAGGGCGAGACCAAAAAGATGAGTTCTTCGCTTGGCAATTTGGTTAAACTAATTGATGCTCTAGAGATAATCCCAGCCGAGGTCCTGCGCTACTTCACTTTTAAGAGCCGTCCAGCAAGGCAGCTGATATTTGATACTGGGCTGGGCTTATATAGCTTAATTGATGAGTATGCCAAAACCGAGGCAGCTACTCTTGCTGGCGATGAACCAGAATTTAAACGGGCTTGGCAGTTAGCTAGCCTGTCTGGCGAGAGTCATGTTGTTAGCACAGTGCCATTTTCGCATATGGTGATGGTCTATCAAACCGCGCGAGGAGATACTGATTTACTAATGGATTTACTACGTCGCACTGGGTTTGATGACGCCTCATCCTCTCAAGCCGAATCGATTGTCAGAGAGCTAGAGTATGTTGGGCGCTGGCTACAAGATTATGCCCCAGATAGTGTTAAATTTGAGGTGCAGACTAAGCTGCCAAAGTTACAATTAACCCCAACCGAGCGTAAATTTTATGAAGGCTTACGCCAAACGCTGTCTGAGAGCCCGATGCATCCCGACGATATTCACAATGGTATCTATGCCGTCGCGCAGGCCGTAGAGCTCAAGCCGTCCGAGGCATTTAAGCTGATTTATAGACTTTTTCTAAACAAGGATCATGGCCCCAAGATAGGCTTTTTTTTATCAAGTTTGGATAAAGATTTCGTTATTGATAGATTATCACTTAATAGTTAGGATATAATAAACTCATGTTAGATATTAGATTTATTAGAGACAACACTAAGGAAGTTAGAGACTCTATCCAACGCCGAGGCCTAGCCCTAGATGTTGATGAACTGCTAGAGCTTGATAATAGCCGCCGGCAGCTAGTCGCTAAATTAGAGGATAATCAGGCGCAACGCAACGTCGTAGCTGTTAAGAACGATGACGGCAAGCCATCGGCCGAGCAAATTAGCTTAGGCAAGGAATTAAAGTCCCAACACGAGGCTATCGAGGCAGAGCTAGGCTCAATTAACCAGCGCTATACTGAGCTACTCTCTGCGGTGCCAAACATTATCTCCGATGGTACCCCTGACGGCAACGAAGAGAATAACTTAGAACTTGAAAGAAGCCCAGAAATTAAGCTAGATTTTGAACCAAAAGATCATCTCGAGCTAAACCAACTGCACAATTTATACGATTTTAAGGCCGGAGCTAAGGTGGCTGGTAATAAATTTTATTTCACTAGGCATAAAGCTGTTAGGCTCTGGCAGTCCGTGCAGCTAGCTGCTCAGGATATAGCCCAAGCAGCTGGCTACGAGCTAGTTGCTGTGCCACACTTGGTTACAACCGAAATTGCATTGGGCACTGGCTTCTTGCCGAAGGGCGACGAAAATCAAAATTATATCGTAGCTGACCAAAATTTAGTTTTAATCGCTACCTCCGAAATACCCCTAACTGGTATGCATAAGGATGAGGTTCTAGATTTAGAAAAACCTCTTAAATATGCTGGCATTAGCCCTTGCTATCGACTTGAGGCTGGCACCTACGGCAAATTTTCAAAAGGACTATACCGTACCCACCAATTTGAAAAACTAGAGCTCTATGTGTTTTGTAGGGCCGACCAGAGCAGCACCCTGCTGCAGGATATTTTGGGCATTGAAAAGGAAATTTGTAATCAATTTGAGGTGCCTTATAGGGTTGTGCGCAGTGCTAGCGGTGAACTCGGAGCGCCGGCCTATGAAAAATATGATATTGAATATTATTCTCCAGCCGACAAGAAATACCGCGAGCTAACAAGTTGTAGTAATTGTACCGACTATCAGAGTCGTAACCTTAATATCAAGTACCGAGACGAAGCTGGCCGTCTAACTTTTGCCCATACTCTGAATGGTACGGCGGTAGTTTCGAGCCGAATGCCAATCGCAATTCTTGAGAACCACCAGACTGCCGACGGGAAAATAAAATTACCAAAAGCAATAGCGAAATACTATGGTTCCAATGAACTTTAAGAGATTAGGGAGGCAACGATGATACGTATTCAATTAACAGGTAGACAATTTGAAATAGATAGCGAGCTAGAGAAATATATTAACCGTAAGCTCGGACGTCTTGATAAGTATTTACCCAAGGGTAGCCAGAACCAAGGTATGAGCGTTGAAATACTAAGAGACCCCTCAGGCAAGGAAGATAATAGGTACAGGATAGTCTCTGTATTGCGAGTTCAGGGTCCCGATATCGTGGCCGAGACTGCGACCATTAATCCCCATTCGGCAGTTGATATTATAGAGCAAAAATTAAGAATTCAAATTAGGAAGTACAAGGAAAAGCATCAGCCTCAAAAATTGCGCCTGAAGGATATGTTTGATAAATTCAAATCGCATTAGGCCTGCCTCTAGGGTATAATAGATAAACTATGTCAATTTTTAGTAAAATTTTTGGTGACCCCAATGAACGCGAAATTAAAAATGACCGATTAATTGTTGAGAAGGTTAATGCCTTAGAGCCAGCAATTAAAGCCTTAACTAACAAGGCCCTGGTAGCTAAGACAGCAGAATTTAAGGCTCAGTTTAAAGGGGGCCAAACGCTCGATGAAATTTTACCTGAAGCATTCGCAGTTGTCAGAGAAGCTGCCAAACGAACACTAGGCTTAAGGCCATTTGACGTGCAGATAATCGGCGGTATCGTACTGCATGAGGGGAAAATCGCCGAAATGCGTACTGGCGAGGGTAAAACTCTGGTAGCTACTTTGCCACTATACCTTAATGCTCTGGCAGGTAAGGGTGCCCATTTGGTTACCGTTAATGATTATTTAGCTCGCATTGGTGTTGGCTGGATGGGGCCAATCTACCATAGCCTTGGAGTCTCGTCGGCTGTTATTTTACCTCAGGGTTCATTTATTTTTGATCCTGATTTTCTAGACGATTCCCACCATGACGATCGCCTTAAGCACCTTAGGCCAGTATCCAAACAGGAAGCCTATCGGGCTGATATTACCTATGGTACGAATAATGAATTTGGCTTTGATTATCTCCGCGACAATATGGTTTCTGAGCTTGCCGAATGCTCCCAACGTGAGCTGAATTTTGCAATCGTTGACGAAGTAGACTCTATTTTGATAGATGAGGCTCGGACACCACTAATTATTTCGCAGGCAGCTGGGAAAAGTACCGAACGCTATCAGTTATTTTCTAAGCTAGCTCGTAAGCTTACTAGGGATGAGCATTACACCGTTGATGAAAAACAAAAAGCTGTTAGCTTAAACCCAGCCGGCATTACAAAGCTAGAACAAGAATTAGGGGTAGAGAATGTTTATGACGCCCAGCATATTGAGGATGTGCATCATATTGAGCAGAGTCTTAAAGCCGAAGCACTATTTATGCGCGATAAGGATTATGTTGTGAATGAAGACGAAATTGTTATTGTTGATGAATTTACAGGTAGAATGCTAGCTGGTAGGAGATATTCGGAGGGTTTGCATCAGGCTATTGAGGCCAAGGAAGGCGTGATGGTCCAGCAGGAATCGCGCACACTAGCGACTATTACCTTTCAGAATTATTTTAGATTGTATGGCAAGTTGGCTGGTATGACTGGCACGGCCCAGACCGAAGCAGAGGAGTTTGCGAAAATTTATAAGCTAGAGGTAACTCGGATACCAACTCACCACCCAATGGTGCGCAAAGACTTACGAGATAGAATTTATAAATCAGAGGTTGCCAAATACAATGCTGTAGCTGCTGAGGTCAAAGAGAGAGTTGCCAATGGCCAGCCTGTGCTACTGGGTACGGCTAGTATTGAGAAAAATGAGTTACTGAGTGCCCTACTTTCTAAAACGGGCATAGCGCATGAACTTTTAAATGCCAAAAACAATGAGCGTGAGGCTGAAATAGTCGCCCTGGCAGGGCAGAAATCATCAGTTACGCTGGCTACTAATATCGCCGGTAGAGGTACCGACATTGTACTTGGCGAGGGCGTCAAGGAAGTCGGCGGACTACATGTTATTGGTACTGAGCGTCATGAATCTCGGCGGATTGATAATCAATTGCGTGGTCGAGCAGGTCGGCAGGGCGACCCAGGCTCGAGCCAATTTTTTGTTAGCGTCGAGGACGATTTGATGCGAATTTTTGGTGGAGATAAGATTGGGGCATTAATGAATACCCTAAACTTACCAGATGATATGCCAATTGAAAATAGTGTCATCTCAAAGTCACTAGAGAGCGCTCAAAAACGCGTTGAAGGTCATAATTTTGATATCCGCAAGCATCTGGTGGAATACGATGATGTTATGAACTCTCAAAGAGAGGTTATTTATTCTAGTCGGCGCCGATACTTAGAAGGCAAGGATTTGCAGACAGATATCAATCTGATATTCAAAGAAGAGTACAGCGCTCTAGTTGCCGCCCATACTGATGCAAAAAATGGCGCAGTAGATTTAGGGCAATTACAAACAGTAGCAACTACTATCAATGAACTACCCGCCAACTGGAGCAGTACCCTTAATACTAAAGTCCCCGAGCTTATCGTCGAGGATTTATTAAACCACACACAGGCTTCTATCGCTAAGCGCCAGAAGGCACTAGGAAGTGATTTAATGGGCCTAGTCTATAGAATGGTGTTATTAAAAACAGTCGATAGCGCCTGGCTTGAACATCTTGAGAATATGGACCACCTCCGCGACGGCATCGGGCTTAGGGGCTATGGCCAGCGCGACCCACTGGTTGAGTATAAGGCTGAAGCCTTCGGGATGTTTCATCGTTTGCAGGCTGCTATCAGGGCCGAAATAGTCGGTACGATATTAAAGGTTGATATCCAAAAGCAACCAGCAGAATTGCAACATGCCGAGACTGAGATAACAGAAGGCGCCGAGCAAGCGATTGTGGGCATGCAGATGGTAGCAAAAAAACAGGCAGTTGAAACCCGAACTAGGAAAATAACAGCAACAGTTCGCCCAAACTTACAGCCCATTAGAAAAAAATCTAAAAAGAAGCCCAAGAAGCGACGTTAGATAGTGTTGCTTGTAAAGCATGATGTAGGTATAATATAAGCATAATAATAATATTATAGAGAGGGTTACTTATTTAATGTCAGGAGAAACTCCACCATCAGGTCCGTCTACCCCAGCCCCCCCGCTGGGACCCAATGCTCCGCTTGTACCCGCCAGCGGATTAGCTACTGTAACGGATATCAA
>SICO01000013.1 GCA_009691435.1 Candidatus Saccharimonadota bacterium
TGGGCCTTTGTTTCTGGGAGCGAGACTAATCTGATACTTATTTGTCGCTTTTCTAAAGCAAGATCATCGAAGTATCTAAGCGCTTCATCGAAGATTATTACAGCCTCTCTTTTTAATCTCTGGCGATGTTTATTAACTTCTTCTTCGTCTGTAGATTCAATCTGTTTTGAATTATCAGCCAGTGAAGCTTCTACAAATTTCTTTTTTTCAGAATCATATGCTTGTTCGCTGTTATTTATTTCCATAGATACATTATAGCAGTATGTTTGGTTTTAAAAAGCTTAAGCCGGTATCCTAGTGGTATGCGTCGACCTAGTTTAATAATAATAGCCTGCATAGCCTACTTAGTAGGTTTATGCCTTGGTTATAATTTTATTTTTCACCCGAGTATGTATTGGTTATTTTTTATTCTTTTAGGGGCTTTATCTTGCTTCGTAATAAATAAAAAATTTAGAATCTTACCTCTCGCTCTAGTTTTTATTATATTCGGAGCGGCATACACCACAAACTATATAAACTACCAGATGGATAGCTCGGCATCGCAATATAATTATAAGAAAGTCATAGTTGAGGGCACCATAAAAGGCGATCCATATTGGGATAAGGACAAGAATTATGTTTTTTTACTAAGTAATGTCGTTATCAACGGCGATAGCAAATCTTCAGAAGTACGAGTTAAGACTTTCTCCTCGGCAGCTAAAGAGGGTTATAGGGTTAGGGTAGAGGGCAAGGTGTTCCCGATTATGGCTAGACCAAAATACCAAATTAGCTACGCTAAAGTAGGTATTATTAACTTCAGTCAGCCGCCTTTAGTCAGAGCTAAACAGACATTTTATTTAGGGGCGGATAGGGCTTTTAACGGTGATACTTCAGCTTTCATGAAGGGTATATTGGTTGGTTCGCGCAGTTCCTTGCCGCAGCCACTGCAGGATACTCTGAGTAGCGTTGGCTTATCACATGTCGTGGCAGTCTCGGGGTATAACCTCACTATTTTAGTCGTATTGCTAGCGAGGTTGCTCAAAAAACGTTGGCTCTGGGGTAGCTTGGTGGCATCGCTCTTACTAGTTTGGTCATTTACCATTTTAACTGGTATGTCTGCTTCAATTATGCGCGCAGCTATTATGGCGACTGTCTTTTTAATTGCCAGCTACTATGGCAAGCAAGTCAGCGTACTAGCTTGCCTAGCCTTAACAGCTCTGGTGACATTGCTAATAAACCCAACCCTTGCCGTTCAAGATATTGGCTGGCAGTTATCATTTTTATCGTTAACCGGTATTGTAGTTTTATCGCCTATAGTAGTATCAATACTACCTAAAAAGACTAAGTTACTTAGCGAGCTTGTAGCCATTACGCTCTCGGCTCAAATTGCCACTGTTCCGTATTTGCTTTATATCTTCGGGGGCTATTCAGTAGTTGCTTTGATTGCGAATTTAGCCATAATGCCTATCATCCCGATATTAATGTTGCTGGGGTTTGGGCTGGCTATTGTTGGTATTTTTTTGCCAAACATAGCTTATTTGTTCGGTGCACCCATTAATAAATTAGTCGCACTAATCTTTAGTTTTTTAGAGTATTTAAAATTGCAAGAAAATTTTCAGATGGTAATATCCCCGAGTATAGCTAGCTTAGTATTTTGGTATGCTTGCTTGCTAGTATTGGCGCTTATTACCTACAATAAAAAACCCCCACTCGAGTTGGTATCTTTTCAAAGTGGCGAACAATTGGTAAGATAGCGGTAATATTCTAATCTGTTATTGACATTCATAAAAGGAGAACTATCTGAATTATGTCGGGGCATAGTAAGTGGGCTAGTATCAAGCATAAAAAAGGCGCAACTGATGCCAAACGAGGTAAGCTGTTTACTAAAATGGCTGCCGAAATTGCCGTGGCGGCCCAGAGTGGTGCGGACCCTACAATGAATTTTAAGCTTCGTTTGGCTATCCAAAAAGCTAAAGCCGCTAATGTTCCTACTGGCAATATTGAGCGCGCCATCGCCAAAGGGAGCGGCCAAGCTGGAGGAGCAAAACTTGAAGAGTTGCTGTATGAGGGCTATGGCCCAGCTGGCGTGGCGATTATGGTCAAGGCACTAAGTGACAATCATAACCGCACTGGCCCAGATGTTAAATCGGCCTTCACAAAACACGGCGGCAATCTTGGCTCCCAGGGCTCGGTGGCTTATATGTTTGAACAAAAAGGTGTGATTGTCTGCAAGCCAAATATCGACAAAGACAGCGCAGAGCTCAGCGCAATCGACGCTGGTGCCCATGATATCATCGATAGCGGGGACCAGCTTGTAGTACTGACTTCGCCGAGCAAGCTCGAGGCAGTGCGTGACGCAATCGGCGAAGACAATATCGAGAGCGCCGAAGTACAGCAAGCACCCAGCCAGAGTGTGATTGTCGATGACGAATCTAAAGCCAAGACTTTATTAAACCTCATAGACTCACTTGAGGATCTAGACGATGTGGTAGAAGTTACGGGCAATTTTGACATTCCTGAAGCAATACTTAATAAACTACAATGAAAATACTAGGAATTGACCCCGGAACTGCCACCACCGGTTTTGGGCTAATATCCAAAACTGGAGCAAAACTCAGCATGATAGATTGTGGCGTGGTATCGACGCCAAAGACTCTAGATATGCCCGAGCGTCTTAATATTTTATTTGACGATTTAAGTGAAATTATCGCTCACCATAAGCCAGACATTATAGTGGTAGAGAAATTGTTTTTTATTAGCAATATCACTACTGCTATGGCAGTTAGCCAAGCTAGGGGTGTTATCTTGCTCGCAGCAGCTAGGCACAATATCAAAACTGCAGAGTATACGCCCTTGCAAGTTAAGATGTCGGCGACGGGCTACGGTAAAGCTACTAAAAAACAAGTTCAGGAGATGGTAAAAAAAATCCTCAAGCTTAGCACCATCCCAGAGCCCGACGATGCCGCCGATGCCTTGGCAATAGCAATTTGTCATAGCGCTAACTCGCACTACGGCCAATAATTGTTCGGCATTTGTTTATTCTGCTGTTATAATTAAATCTATGATAGCAAGAATAGACGGCGTGATTGCCGAAAAAACTGCCAATGGCGTCATTATTAACCTAGGTGGTATTGGCTACGAGGTAGTTGTACCCCTCAACTATCTATTGCTATTATCAGCTGGCGCCAAAGCGGTGTTTTATATTGCCGAGAACATCAAGGAAGACGAATACACGCTTTTTGGTTTTCCCGATCAGCCAACCCGAACGCTTTATTATAAGCTCACCAGCGTCAATGGTGTTGGGCCCAAGGCTGCTATTGCGATTCTATCGGCATATAAATCTAATGAAGTCCAAAACGCTATCTTAAAAGACGATGTTGGGGTCTTCAGTAGTGTAGCTGGTATCGGCAAAAAGACGGCCCAGCGTATTATCTTGGAGCTTAAAGGTAAATTAGTTGAAGTTGATGGAGCATCTGGCGATGAATCTGACCAAGCATACTTAGCGCTCATTAGCTTAGGCTACAGCGCCCGTGATGCTAGGCAGGCACTGAAGGGCATTGATAAAGCGCTTAGCACGCAGGATCGCATTAAACTGGGGTTAAAGGGGGTTAGTAAATGATAGAGCGCCAAAAAAATATAGATGATATCCAAGATTTAACTCAAACCACCCCAGCCGAAGAAGTTTTTGAGCGGTCCCTGCGCCCAGCTAACTTTCAGCAGTACATTGGTCAAGAACAAATCAAAAAGGCACTTAAAATTGCTATCGAAGCTACTAAAAAGCGTAGCGAAGCCCTTGACCATATTTTATTGTATGGTCCGCCGGGCTTAGGCAAAACCACACTTGCCTATGTCATAGCCAATGAGCTCAAGGGCAACCTCAAGGTTACCAGTGGTCCGGCAGTAGAGAAGGCCGCCGATTTGGCATCGCTACTTACCAGCCTAGAAGACGGCGATATATTATTTATTGACGAAATTCACCGCTTACCTAGAGGAGTTGAAGAAATTTTGTATTCAGCCATGGAGGATTATGTAATAGATATTATCCTTGGTAAGGGCCCATCGGCGCAGAGCCTACGGCTAGATTTACCAAAATTTACTTTGATAGGTGCAACTACAAGGTTCGGTGCACTGTCTTCGCCTTTGCGCGACAGGTTCGGGATAGTTAATCGTCTTGATTATTACAAGGAAGAAGAAATAGCAAAAATTATTGCTCGTTCAGCAAAGCTATTAAATATACCATTACAGCAAGATTCTTTAATCGAGATGTCCAAGCGCTCTCGGCTGACACCAAGAATCGCCAACAGGCTACTAAGGCGTGTACGCGATTGGGCCCAAGTTCATGGTGATAACACCATTAATCAAGAGGCCCTTGAGGCGACTTTAGCAATTTTAGAAATAGATGAGAAAGGCCTAGATGCATCTGATAGGCGAGTGCTTGATGCAATTATCAATAAGTATTCAGGTGGGCCAGTCGGTGTTAATGCCATCGCCGCCGCCACCGGTGAAGAGCGCCAGACTATCGAAGATGTCTATGAGCCATTTTTGATTCAGCTTGGGTTCTTAGAGCGTACTAGCCGAGGTCGCAAGGCTACCGATAGTGGGTATTTGCACCTTGGTGTGCAGCCACCCAAAAACTCCACGCAGGGCAGCCTATTATAGTCATTATATTTAGGTTAAACTAAACTTATGCAGAACCATCAAGCACCAAGCTACCCAGGCCAACCAGAAAGCGAAATCACACAGGCTGTAGTATATAAGCACTATATGGCGATAGCGCCAATAGTTGCAGGAATAGTATTAATCTCTTTAGCTGCTATTGCTGTTTCATTTTTTTATAACAAGCACGCCTCAACCCTACCAGCAAATTTCCCTAATTGGGCGGTAGATCTAGCGGGCTTTTTAACAATTGCAATGGTTCTTTTTTTAAGTATGGGGACATTTTGGATATGGCGTCGTAATAAAGTAGTCATTACCAATCAACACATTGTTGATATAGACCAGATAGGAATATTTAACAGAACAGTCTCAACCTTACGACTGGAGGAGATCCAAGATATTAAAGCATCGGTTAGGGGCCCCATACAAACAATGCTTAAGTTCGGGACTATTGTTATCCAAACAGCAGGCAACCGTGAAAATTTTGTTTTTGATTATATGCCAAAACCATACGAGCTAGAACATTTTATCCTACAGACACGCAAAAAATACCATGGCCAAGAAAGGGACTAATTAGTACTATTAAGCTGATAAATACCTTTGGCAGGATCGCTACCCAGAGCTTTTAGGTCTTGGTCGTTTTTGTTTTCTAGGACTGCCTCTAAAACAAAGCTACTTGGTGGGCTACCAGTAGTGATATATGTATACCCAGAGCCAGTTTTAGGGTCCTTGGGCACTTTTTTAATAAATGGCGTGGCACCTAGCTCTAAGTCAGCTAGCTTGGTAGGGTATGTGCCAGTTTCGTTATAGTAGTTTTCTAGCGATGCCCTGATAACCCTCAGGTCACTCTTGCGTGAAGCATCACGGGCTCTAGATGGGCCGCTGATGAGTCCTGGAATAATAAGTACTGCAAAAAACCCAGCGACAATAACAACCACAACCACATCTAAGATTGTGAAACCAGGTTTTTTGGTATTGAAGTTTTTAGCTAAAGAAAACATATATCTGTGACTTATTGTATAACCCTTATGATTTGAAGGTCAATAGCAGATTGATTTCTGCTATGCTTTACATTTAAATACTATGTCTATACACTGCCGTCATGAAAAAGAGAATTCTGATGCTAATAGTTCTAGTGTTGGTAGCCGCAATCGTTGCATTGCCAGCCAGCGCAGCGGCTAAGAGTGTGCTAATTACAGAAGTCCAGACTGGCGGCTTAATTTCGGCTGGCGAAGAGTTTGTGGAAATACAAAACACTTCAGCTGACGACATCGATATCTCAGGCTGGACGCTCTACTACAAGTCGGCCACCGGAACGACTTGGTCTAAAAAAGCTACGGTGGCAACCGGTACACTGGGAGCTGGAAAGTTTTGGGTGCTTGCATCAAACCTAGTCGGTAATACTAGCTACTCCAGTGGGCTATCGCAAACCGGCGGCAATATCCAAATTCGTGACAAACAGGCCGTAGTGGTCGATCAATTTGGCTGGGGCACTGGCAACGCTTCGCTTGGCAAACCAGCTAGCCCTTCTGACCCAGGCCAAAGCATGTATCGAATTTATGACCTCGACTTAATTAAAATGCAAAATACCGATGATAACTTTGTAGATTTCGACCTGACTACCTCGCCAACAGCTGGAAGTACACCAAAAGTGGATGCCGTAGAAGATGATACGGAGGCCACTACCTACCCAGCTCTCGAGTTGAGTGAGCTCTTGCCAGACCCTGCCAGCCCGCTAACAGATACCACTGACGAGTATATCGAAATATATAATCCCACCGCCAACATCGTCGATTTGTCTGGCTGGAAGTTGCGCGATGAGTCCGGCGATGAGTATTTGATAAAAAATCTACAGATAGATCCGCTCGAACACCTAGCAATATATGTTACTGATTCTAAAATAACTCTCAATAACACTGGCGATAGTGTGGTGCTGATTGACCCCAATGGCAAGGTAGTAGATGAAACCGCTAACTATGGCAATGCTGAAGTCGGCCTAAGCTGGATTAAAATAGCCACCCAATGGCAGTGGGCGGAGACTTCGACTCCTGGCGGAATCAACTCAACCGTTTATATTGAGCCTATCATCAGTCCATCTGCAGCTGTAAAAAGCGTCAAAAAAGCAGCCGCCAAAAAAGCAGCCGCTAAGGTATCGGCTAAAACCACTACGGGCAAGGCCACAAAGGCCAAGGTTGGCTCCGCTTCGGGAGCCAAAAACTCCGATGGCACCGGGATTGACTCCCAGCAATCTCAATCGCAGGGAGCAAAATGGTGGTCTTGGTTGCTAGTATCGCTCGGAATCGCTACCATAGGGTATGGAATATATGAATACAGAACAGAAATTATCTTATACATCAAAAAGCTTAAAGGATACTTCGGAGCTAGGCCTAAGGTTGGCTAAACTTTGTACCCCACCAACTCTTATTGAGTTGGTGGGGGACTTGGGTGGTGGCAAAACCGCACTTGTTAAAGCTATTGCCAAAGGTTTGGGCATAACACAGACTGTTATTAGCCCCTCATATAATATCCACCGCACTTATCAGGCTCCTAATGGCACTAAGCTTGAGCATTTTGATTTATACCGCTTAGATAATAATGACGAAATAGTACGCAATGAATTGGCCGAGGTATTATTAGATGACAAAGCTTTTGTATGTGTAGAATGGTCCCAACATTTTAGTGGGCACAGCGCAAAAAATTATCTTACAATCAACTGCCACTATGAAACCCCAGAGATTCGCCGATATGAGTTATCTGCTACTGGTAAAAATGCCCAAAAAGCAGTGCAAGGACTCCAACCATGATACTAGCTTTACGCACCGACAAGCCAGAAGCCGAGCTATATATTCTTGATGCTAAGCGGGTTATAAAAAAAGTTCAATGGCAAGCGCACCGAGAGTTAGCCGATACATTATTAACTCAAATAACCAAGCTAGTAGGAGCCACTAAAATTACATTAAATGATTTAAGTGGAATTATTATTTATACTGGTAGTGGCTCTTTTACAGGTCTCCGTATTGGCGCTACAGTTGCCAATACTCTAGCTTATAGTTTAAATATTCCAATCTGTAGTGGGCAGGGCAATAGCTGGCTTCAAGATGGTCGCATAGCACTAAAAAATGCAAAGACTGGTGAATTTATTGTGCCCCAGTACGACAGCGAACCAAATATTACCCAGCCCAAAAGCCCTTCCGCTTGAAGATTTTGCGATTTAGGCGTTTAATAGTATTAGATATTAATTTTATTTAAAGGTTATTTGAATTGAACTTGATAATTAGTTTTTGCTTACAATTAGGTAAAAACACTCCTTAGAAAGGTAGGTGTTTATGTTATTGATTTATGCAATCCTTGCTCTTGTGGTAGGTGGCGGAGTTGGCTATGGAGCCAATGTAGTGGTCACCAAACAAAAAACCAACGATGCCGATAGTAAGGCCAAGAAAATGCTCGATGAAGCCAAAGAGGACGCCAAGAAGAAAGTCCTGGATGCCAAAGAAGAGGCTATTAGGATTGCCGAGGAAGCTAAAAAAGAGGAGCGTGAGCGTCGCAATAAGCTCGATGTTTCAGAAAAGCGCGTCGCAGATCGTGAAGCATTATTGGATAATAAAATAGATCAAATTGAAAAACGCACCGATGCCCTAAACCGTAGCGAAAAAGAAATTGAAGCTATTAAAGAAGAAATACGAGCTATTAGAACTCGCCAGGAGGTTAATCTGCAGAAAATAGCCAAACTCAAAAAAGAAGATGCTCAAAAAAAATTGATTGAAATGACTGAGCGTGATATTAAAAATGATCTAGTTGAGTATATTGAAAAACGCAAACGAGATGCCACAGAAAACGCCGATGAGATCGCCAAGGAAATAATGGCTGGAGCCATGGAACGGCTCGCAACTGGTACCGCCACAGAGCGTACTATAAGCACCGTAGCTATCCCTAACGATGATGTAAAAGGGAAGATTATAGGTAAGGAGGGCCGTAATATCCAAACGCTAGAGCGCCTTACGGGCGTAGAAGTTATTATCGATGAAAGCCCGGGTGTTATTACTATTTCTGGTTTTAACCCAATGCGCCGTCAGGTTGCTAAAAAAGCCCTAGAAAGTTTGATTGCTGATGGGCGAATCCACCCTGCCAAAATTGAAGAGGTTGTGGCAAAGGCCCAAAAGGAAATTGATGAAGAAATTAAACAAGCCGGCGAGCAAGCTGCGCGCGAGGCTAAAGTCCCCGGTCTTCCTCCAGAAATTTTAAAAACTATGGGCATGCTTAAGTTCCGTACTAGCTATAGCCAAAATGTTTTGCACCACTCTGTTGAAATGGCACATTTAGCGGCAATGATTGCCGAGGAAATTGGAGCTGATGTAAAAATTAGCCGGACAGCCTCATTTTTACACGATTTAGGTAAGGCAGTTAGCCACGAGATAGAGGGTAAACACCACCATATCACTGGTGATATGATGCGTAAGGCTGGCTTTGATGAAGCCACTACGCACGCCGCCGAAGCCCACCATGACGATATTGAGGCTACTACATCAGAAGCATTAATAGTTCGTGTTGTTGATGCTTTGAGCGGTGGGCGCCCAGGAGCACGTGGCGATAAGCTTGAAAACTATGTCAAGCGTATGACTGATTTAGAAAATGTCACCAATGCTTTCGGTGGTATTAAAAAGAGCTATGCTATTAGTGCCGGTCGCGAAATCCGAGTGTTTGTCGACCCTGAGGAAATCGACGATCTAACCGCCATTAAACTAGCTCGAGATATTGCCACCAAAATTGAGGCGACTCTCAAATATCCTGGTACTATTAAGGTCAATATTATCCGCGAAACTCGTGCCGAGGAGTACGCTAAATAATGAAAATATCACAAGAAGAAATTAGAAATAAATTAGTAAATTCTGCAAAGCAATTTGTTCCAGCTGAAGAAGCAAATTACATGGCCGATGAAACAATTGAAGCCTATTTAAGAAAAGCCCCCAGAACAAACCCTCTAAAATCTACAATCGATGATTTGTCGGCTACCAAAAAAATTGAAAATCGAGAGATAAAATTTAATGTAGATTTGCCAGCATTCGTAGAGATTGATTTTAATAAACAGGGCCCCCTCGTTTATATAAAAAAGATGCATGATTTAATTGAGCAGAGATCTAGAACCAATGGAATAACAATGGTTTCTTTTGTAAATTCCCAGTCTATGCACACCTTGCACACTTGGGTGCAAGGGTTGGCAAAGCGAGGAATTATGGCGATTGCAGTATGCAATGGAGGTCCAGGGGCTGTTGTGCCACACAATGGTACTAAGGGGCTTTTTGGAACTAATCCAATGGCATATGGCATACCTGGTAAAAATGGCGAAATATTCTGTGTGGATATGGCTACATCGGAAATACCTTACTTTGAAATAATGGATGCTTACAAGAATGAAACATCTCTAAAAGACAGGTCTGCTGTAGATGAAAATGGATTATTTACTACTGACCCCAAAAAGGCTTTAGATTTTTCCAAAAGTGAAACCGACCCTGTTTCAAACATCGTTCCAATGGGGGGCGGCTACAAAGGATATTATATTGTATATTTGATGGAAGTATTAACAAGCGCACTTATTGGTATGCCAACTAGCCCAGAAATGAGCGCTGATTTTGTGCCAGAAGAACATGGCGCAATAATTATTGCTTTTAATCCTGAAGCTATGGGCACAAAAGATAAGTTCGATCAAAGCGTCGAGGATTTGCACTTAGCAATAAAAAGCCAAAAATCTAAAACAGGTGAAACCGTAATATATCCAGGAGAAAATAATAATAAAAAATTCATAGAAAATAAGAATGAAGCTTTAGAAATTGATGAATCTCTAAATAGCAAACTAGAAAGTTTAAGTGAATGAAAATTTTATACATTGGCGATATCGTCGCAAAAATAGGCAGACGGGCAGTAGGGCAGGTATTACCAAAGCTCAAAGAAGAAAGGCAAATTGATTTTGTAATTGCCCAAGCCGAAAATATTAGTACCGGTAATGGCATAACGAAAAAAGCAATTAAGGAAATGAAGGATGCAGGAGTGGATTTCTTCAGCGGCGGAAACCATAGCTTCAAAAAACCTGAAGGCGTGGATATGCTCAATGATCCTAATGAGCCAATTATTCGCCCTGCCAACTATCCAGGTAAAACTCCCGGCCGTGGTTGGAAAATTGCCGAGACTCCCTTTGGTAACATACTAATAATCAATGTACTAGGACAAACTTTCAACGGTCCTCAACTCGACCACCCACTTAAAGTGATCAATGCCATACTAGAGGAGAACAAAAGTCAAAAACTGGCAGCTACAATTGTAGATTTCCATGCCGATCTAAGCTCCGAAAAAGTTGCCATTGGATTTTACCTAGACGGAAGGGTGAGCGGAGTTGTTGGTAGTCACACCCATGTTAGCACCGCCGACGCCAGGGTTCTACCCAGTGGCACAGCCCATATTAGTGATGTCGGTATGACTGGCCCAATCGATTCCGTACTTGGTGTGAAAAAAGAAATAATTTTAGATAGATGGCTTAATCAGTTACCTAATAAATTTGATTGGCCCAAAACCGGCATCGTGCAATTTAGCTCTGTTTTGGTTGATGTCGGTAGTAACGCTAAGGCTACACAAATTGAGCAGATATTAATTAAGACAGAGATTAGCTAGTATGATAAAACCAGAATTGGTACAGGCGATAGCAAACAAAACTAGACTTCCTAAAAAAAAGATTGAGTTAATTATTGATACAATGACGACCGTTATTGGCAAGCAGGTTGGTAGCGGTGGTAAGGTCTTAATCAGCGGCTTCGGTGCTTTTTATTTAGCCCACCGTAAGGCCCGTAATGGCATTAACCCAATTACTAAAGAGGCTATGCAGATAGAGGCAATGGATCTACCTAAATTTAGGCCCGGCGAACAATTTAAGCGCGCTGTTCGCAATAAAAAATAACACTATAATTTAATTACCGTAAGCCCTATAATACTTATTATGCGCTTACCTATCATAGATCAAAAAATAATAGATGAAATTAAGCTGGCCAGAGGCAATAAGATTGCAGTTTTTTACCAAACTGACGATTCGCTCAAGGGGTTTGTTTTGCTGGCACTACCAAAGCAAACAAGAAAGCAAATAATTTCTTTATTAGATAATTCTGAATTAGCTAAAATTTTAAGCACTCTTGACCCCGACAAAGCCACAGACATATTGCAGGAGCTACCAAAACACCGAGCTAAGCACTTGACCGAATCACTCGACGGTGATGTCAAAGAAAAAGTCGAGCTGCTACTTAGCTTTAACCCCAAAACAGCGGCAGGGCTCATGAACTTAGATTATATCGTGGCACCGCCAGGAACACACTTTGAAGATCTGTCGGCAGATATTGAAGAACATGAAAAACGTACCGGAAAATTCCCATCGATATTTGTAATCGACAATGGCAAGCTAGTAGGCGAGTTGCCAGGCTCAGTTTTGGCAATGCACAAGGGTAAAGAAAAAATCGACGCGCATATCAAACGAGTACCCCATATAAGATATGACAATGACGAACACACCGTGATAGATTCGTTCTTAAAGCACCCCCACGATAAGGTGGTGGTGCTAGACGAAAACGAAGACATTATTGGCGTCATCCACTCCGACGACTTGCTGGCACTACTCAATAAAAAGCGATCTAGTGATTTATATGGTCTGGCCGGTGTTAACCGCGAAGAAGCTTCTAATGATAGCATTCTATCTAAAGTTAAGTTTAGATGGGTTTGGCTGATTATCAACCTCGGTACCGCGTTCTTGGCGGCCTCGGTTGTTGGCATGTTTGAGGGTACTATATCTAGGCTGACACTGCTAGCCGTGTATATGCCAATAGTTGCTGGCATGGGTGGTAATGCCGCAACTCAAACGCTAGCAGTTACAGTGCGCGGGATTGTGATGCAAGAGGTTAGCCTCAAAAATTCAGTACAATATATCCTAAAGGAAGTAGCCGCTGGCGTTATTAATGGTCTTATTAATGGCTTTCTGGTTGCCTTAGTGGCAATCTTTATTAATAAAAACCCTATGCTTGGTTTGGTTCTAGCTATCGCCATGGTTTGCAACTTATTCATCGCCGCTTTTGCAGGTGCATTGATACCGCTCATTATGAAAAAATTAGGCAAAGACCCAGCTACTTCTGCTACTATTTTTATTACTACCTGTACTGATGTCGGTGGATTTTTCGTATTTTTAGGGCTAGCTCAAATAATGTTATAATATAAATTAAATTTTAGGAGGGTAGTATGGAAGATAAAAATAGTGATACCGATAAAAAAGACAATAAGACCGAAGAAGAGTCGGTAGATGATGATGCTAAGTTAACAAAAGCCCCTAAGGTCAAGAAGAAGCTTTATAAAAAGCCATGGTTTTGGGTTACGGCAGTACTCTCGGTGCTGGCTATTGGCTTGGCAATATTTTTCGGGATATATTTTTCTGCCCAGAATAAGAATAAACAAACTATATCTAGTAGTTGGCACGATATTATTCAGCAAGCCAACGCTTTAGATGAATTATCAAAAAAAATAACCGATACAGCAAGCTTTGAAGCATACAACACTAGTTTGCAAGCACTAAATAGCAGC
Organism: Candidatus Saccharimonadota bacterium; assembly: GCA_009691435.1. Taxonomy (GTDB): domain Bacteria; phylum Patescibacteriota; class Saccharimonadia; order CAILAD01; family BJGX01; genus SICB01. The sequence continues at coordinate 13,237 of SICO01000013.1, forward strand.
CTAAATGATAAGAAATTTAATGCTCAAAAACTCAAGTACCGGGCACAGGATGTTCAAGATTACACCGAGTACCTTGATGCCTATGGTAGCTATGTATCTGAAAGCTCCAAGTATGCTGATAAAATTATTGATTTTACCGAGCAACAATCCGATAAGCTTAAAGATCTCGCCAGCATTGCAAGGACTTCTGCTGATAAGCTGAAAAATGCCGCTAAGTATTTAACAGAATCTATGCCAAACTCGGCTTTTGAGATACAAAATGCCTTATTAGAAGCCAGCCAGACAATTTCAGCCAATGAGCTTTCAGTTAAGTCTAAAGAGCAGGCTGAACAAGCCCAAACAGCTAAGGATATAGCCGACAAGCAAGCTACCGAAGCAACAGCTGGTAATTACCTCAATGCCTTCTTGGCCGGTAACGCACCTCTAATTCGTCAGTATATGACTCAAGGTTACCAGGAAGAGTTCGATTTTAACCAACTCACAGAAAGTGCAAGAGAAGTTGTGTACCCAGCCAGTTTTAGAATTTTAACGAATCAAAAGATCGAAGCAAGCAAGTATAAGGTGCAAGCTAATTTGGTTTATAAAATGCGTGATGGGTCGGGGCAATATATGACAGGTAATGAGCTGATTATTATCTACAATTCTTCTTCTGCTAAGTGGCTCGTGGACGGAGTAGGATACGGAAGTAGTTATTAGAGCTAATTGTGCAAAAGAAAAAGGCCAGCTTAGTTGGTCTTTTTTAGGTCTATATCAGATTTTTTAAATGGGGCGAGTGATGGGGCTTGAACCCACGACCTTCTGGACCACAACCAGACGCTCTAACCAACTGAGCTACACCCGCCACGTCGTCGAACTATTGCTTAAGTTTACGTAAAATTAGTTTACACTAATTTACTCCAACTATCGCAACAGTTCTCCTCTCGATGTAACAAACAGCCTAGCGGCTTGGTTTGTTCCATCGTGGAAGAGAAAAATATCCAATCTACGCATAATTTTAACAAATTCTGCTCCGGTTGTCGTAGCTTGTCTTCCTCTCGATGTAACAAACAGCCTAGCGGCTTGGTTTGTTCCATCGTGGAAGAGAAAAATATCCAATCTACGCATAATTTTATCAAATTCTGCTTAAGATTGTCGTAGCTTGTCTTCCTCTCGATGCAACAAACAGCCTTCGGAGGTCTTGGTTTGTTCCATCGTGAAGAAAGAAAAAACTAGGGGTTTATGGTACAAGCACATGGTGCCCCCGGCAGGATTCGAACCTGCGACCTACGGTTTAGAAAACCGTTGCTCTATCCAGCTGAGCTACAGGGGCTTGCGTACTTATTATAACGCAGATATAAATTAATCCCGACAAGCGGGATAAATCTTTTATGGAGCGGGTAGCGGGGATCAAACCCGCATCACCTGCTTGGAAGGCAGGAATAATAATCATTATACGATACCCGCATACAGAAAGGACGCACAAAGTGCGCCATCTTCCTGGATCAAATTGACATGAAAAATATCAATTTGGGATATGAAAAGAAATAAAAAGGTGCAAGGACTAAAAATAAGCGCCTACAAGTTAAAAATTATAAACCATTTAGGCTTATTTCGCAAC
>SICO01000014.1 GCA_009691435.1 Candidatus Saccharimonadota bacterium
TGCAATTTTATTATTGGCCTTTTTTTTGCAGTACAATGTGTCGGCGGCATAATAGATGACTAAATTAATGATTCAGCCGGTCCTTAAATAAAGACATCAAAACAACTGCAAATATCTTCGATTTATTGTAGTATTAAGGTAAGGATAACAATTATGGCTACTACAATTGCATTTTTTGATACAACAGCTACAGAAAAGGTTGCATTTCAGCGATACTTTACTGGTTCTAAATTTAAGCTTCACTTTTTTAGTGAGACAATCAATGAAGTGCCACCCTACAAATACAAAGATGTTGATATCATCAGTGTTTTTACGCCTAGCAATGTAGATAATGCCATATTAGCCCATTTGCCTAATTTGCAATATATTACGGTCAGAGCAACGGGTACAAACAACGTTGATCTCGTAGCCTGCAAAAAACGCAAGGTAGCCGTTAGTAATGTCCCTGCCTATGGTCAGGTTACTGTGGCTGAATATACAATTATGCTGATGCTCATGATGGTGCGAAAAATGCCGGCAGTGCTAGATGCTGTTGATGAGGGGCAAATTATATACCGTAAGCTTACCGGACATACCCTGCATGGCAAGACCATCGGCATCATAGGTACCGGGAAGATTGGCATATCTGTAGCGATAATCTGTAAAGCCCTCGGAATGCATGTTGTAGCTCACGATACTATGCCAAACTTGCCCCTACAAAAAAAGGTTGGTTTTAGCTACCTACATCTTGACGATCTTTTGCAGGGGGCTGATATTGTTAGCTTGCATGCCCCGCTGACCGCGAGTACTAACTATTTAATCAATAAGAAAACTTTAGGGCTAATGAGCCAACATGCCATCTTAATAAATACTGCCAGGGGGGAGCTAGTTAATACGCTAGACTTGATAGAAGCCCTCAAAAATAAAGTTATTGCTGGGGCAGCACTAGACGTAGTCGAGGGCGAAAGAGGCATAGATGTAGATACCGAAAGTGAGCTTTTATTGTTAAATAAACGCTCTGCCTTTGAATTAGCCGAGGCTGATATTTTATCAAAGATGAAAAATGTTATTATATCTCCGCACAACGCCTTTAATAGCTTTGAGGCTTTACATATTATTCGCAAAACTAGCGCCCAAAATATCCATGGATTTCTCAATGATAAATTACAGAATTTAGTTAAGCCGGCATAAGCTTTAATTACTATTAGAGCTTATGGTATAATTTCAATGTATGAGCATTAAAAATATTACTCCATCTCAAGTCCTCAACTCGCGCGGTGAGCCCACCATAAAAGTAAAAATGGTGGCAGAAAATGGCGTTGTTTCATATTTTATTGTTCCCTCTGGTGTCAATAGAGGTGCTCAAGAGGTTACTAAAAAAACAGATGGAGCTAGCAGTTACAATGGCAAAAGCGTCAATGATAGTGTGGCTTTAATTAGGCAAGTAATTGCACCAAAATTTATTGGTTATCCACTAGCACATCAGGCAGATTTTGATAGCTTACTGGTCGCATTAGATAGTAGCGAAAATAAACAGCACTTAGGTGGCAATACCATCCTGGCAATGTCTGGAGCATACTTCAAATTAAGCGCTAAACTCACCCATAAACCACTCTGGCAAGAGATAGCCGAAGCCACCAAATCGAGCCCTAAATTCCCGCGAATTTATGCCAATATGGTCGGTGGCGGGAAGCATGCCCCTGGGCTTGATATCCAAGAATTTATGATAGTACCAAAAGCCGACAAGCCTATTGAGGCTATAGAGCAAGTAGCACAAATCTATCATACTCTCAGGACCATCATGATGAGCCTATACGGACCAGGTGCTAAATTAGTCGGAGATGAGGGGGCGATAGCGCCAGTTGGGGCTCGTACCGAAGTAATATTAGAAGCACTTGCCAACCTAAAAGATAAAATGAATAATACTTTTGATATCGCCCTAGATGTAGCAGCCAATAGTTTTTTTGATGGTAAAAATTATAATTTCGAAGACCAAGCCTTACATGCTAGCGATATGCTAGCTATCTATCAACAATGGCAGACCCAGTTTGGCTTATATTCCATCGAAGACCCCTTTGCCGCCACGGACCTAGAAGGCATGGAACTCTTAAAGACTATGCCGAAAGAAAAAAAGCCCTTTCGAATTATTAGTGATGATCCTACCGTCACAAAAGCTAATTTAATCGATGAAATGGCAAAAGAAAAAATATTTGATGGGGTGGTAATAAAGCCTGACCAAGTTAGTACTATCAGCGAGATGTTCTCGGCCATCGAGTCTGCCAAGAAGGCTGGGGTAGATATTATAATCAGCCACCGTAGCGGAGAAAGTAATGACGATTTTATTGTAGATTTAGCTTATGGCGTCGGTGCTCAAGGAATAAAAATAGGCGCGCCCAATAGAGGCGAGCGAATTGCCAAATACAATCGGCTACTAGAAATACAATACTCCCTTGAATCTAGCCAAGAGCAGGTTATCGGTGCCACGGCCTTCGATACAAAGCCTACCCCTACCCCAACTGCTGGTATAATTAATAATTTACCCGCTAAAACTATACCAGCCCCTTTCGCTACCCCAGCTCCAAGAACTAGCCTAGCGAATAATTTACCTCCTACCCCTACTCCTACTCCTGCCCCAATCATAAAACCATTTGCTGCTGTTACTGCCCAAGCTAGCACCGCCGATGCCTCGAGTGTTCATATTAAATCCCCCAGCCTGCCAGCTCAAACTAGCGAAGTACTGGCTATCCAAACTGAAGAGCCAAAACCTCCTGCCCAGCCAACCATACCTACAATATCTCACGTCGTAGCTAGTCCATCCGAAACTCCTTTACCGTCGCTCCCTATCGATGGTGTAGTGCCAACCCAAACAGGCTTCAAGAATGCTACAATTACGCTGACACCAGCTACTCAAGACGCAACTGCTAAAGAGTAATAATTTTGTTATAATACTTGCTATCAGCTGGTAAAATATTGAAGCTTAAAACTAATCAAAAATTACACCATAGTACCTACTATGCCATAATAGGGCCAGTTTTATTAGTTGCTATTTTAGTGCTAGGCTTCGAGGTATTAGCCCTAAAGCCTATCTTTAAAATTATTCAAAGCAAATACCAAGCTAAAGATCTCCAGCATCACTATTCTAAAACGTCCACCTCGCCTGCTGTTATCATGGGAGTAGTAGCTGAGCCTGTTGCTAATGTGCCAATTAATAGCTCTATACATCTACCGATTCTCTTGTACCACAAAACCCCGGCTAATTTTGACTTTCAAATGAAGCATTTGGTGGATACTGGCTACACGCCTGTTTTTATGCAGGAGGTCTATATGATATTGACTGGCAAAGTGGCCGGGCCAGCCAAGCCAGTTGCGATTACTTTTGACGATGGTTTTAGCGACCAACTTAAGGCTACCGAGGTACTAAAAAAATACAATTTCAAATCAACTTTTTATGTTTTGATTGGTGGTGAGCTGAGTACCTGGTGCATAGGCGCCGGGCGCACAGCAACCACCTGCGGCGATTCGTATCTTAATTGGGAACAACTCAAATCGCTGCAAGGCTCTGGGCTCATCGAGATTGGCTCGCACTCGGTAGATCACTTCCAGCTAGCTGGCCTCAGTGAGACCGCGCAAAGATTCCAGATATTTGAGAGTAAGCGAATCCTGGAGCAAAATCTAGGAGTTGCTGTGCTGAGTTTTTGCTACCCTTATGGCAATTACAACGCTATCACCGAACGACTCGCCAAAGAAGCTGGCTACAACAATGCTACTACTGTGGCTGGTTCGGAATACCAGAACCCGAGCTTGCTATTTAGGCTCAATAGAATTCGTGATACTAAAGATTTGCGCTAAAAAAAATAGCCGGGTTACTTACCCATTAGAGCTTCGATGGCAGGAAGCTTAACTCCGGACAAAAGCTCGAGGCTGGCACCACCACCCGTACTAACGAAGCCAAATCGGTTGCGCATCGCAAGCTTGCTAATAAATGCGGCTGTGTCGCCCCCTCCTATAACAGTTTCGGCATCGTTTTTTCGCAGAGCTATCATATGAGCCAAATCCCTGCTAGCCCAGGCGAAATCTGGTATTTCGGCCATTCCAAGAGTTCCGTTCCAGAAAATCGTCTTAGCCGACTTAATGATTGGCCAAAGGCTTTTCATTGTTTCTTTGCCAATATCCAGAGTGATGTCGTTACTTTCAATTTTGTTACTGGCAACTCGTCGGTGCTTAACGCCGTGCTTGGCTTTTTCGGCCACCACAAAGTCGGTAGGCATAATCAGCTCAACTTTATTTTGCTTGGCGTATTCAATGATGTCTTTGGCGGTAGCGATATAGTCTTTTTCAGTAATACTCTTACCAATCTGATATCCCTGAGCCTGCAAAAATGTATTGGCCATTGCCCCAGCAATGATTACTGTATCAGCCTTATTAAGCAGGCTTTTTAGTACCTCGATTTTGGTTGATATCTTGACCCCGCCAATGATGGCTATAAAAGGCCGGGCGGGTACATTGAGTAGCGCGGTTAGCTTTTCAAACTCTTGTTGCATCAAAAGTCCCGAGGCGTGCGGCAAAAACTTGGGTACCCCGACCATGCTGGCATGCGCCCTATGGGCGTTGGCAAAGGCATCGTCGACATAAACATCAGCCAAACCAGCTAGTGATTTTGCAAAATTATAGTTGTTTTTTTCCTCGGCACTATGAAACCTGAGGTTTTCTAAGAGCAGTATTTCGCCTGGCTTTAGCTTGCCAACTTCGAGCTCAACTTCTGGGCCGACACAATCGTCTACAAAGCCGACGGGCTTTTTTATGAGATCGGCCAGCACTTGAGCGACAGGCCTGAGGCTAAGCTTTTTATCATAACCATTTTCTGGGCGTCCATTGTGGCTGGCGAGTATGATTTTACAATTTTTGGCTAGTAGTGCCATGATGGTAGGAATACTCTGCTGAATACGGAATTCATCTATGACCTTGCCATCCTCGACAACATTATAGTCGACCCGCAAAAACACAGCTTTACTATCGCAATTGATATCTTTTAGCGTCTGTAATTTTGCCATAAGCTTAATTGTATAACCCTGGGGCTGAATTAGATTGCGCCTTGAGTTTGGCTTCGGCACTCTTGTCGTGCTTTATAGAGTTATGGATTGGTATTTCAAAACCAAAGCTACTGCCCTGGCCTGGCTTAGATTCAAAAATAATTTTACCGCCCTGATCTTTAACAACTTTTTTAACTAAAAATAAACCAAGCCCCGTACCATCTGGGCGCATTTCTTTGGCATTCCTTGCCCTAAACATCTTGGTAAATAATTGCGTCTGTTGGTCTGCTGGCACTCCTATGCCATTGTCCTTAACTATAAAAAAGATACTGCTACCAATATGCTCTAAGCTAATCTCAACCTTGGCTCCACCTTTTGGTGGTTGGGAATAATTAATGGCATTATCAATTAGGTTCATAATAACTTGGCGGGTTTTATTCTCGTCTAGCATTAGAATTGGTATCGCAGTTTTTAAATGGTGATATTTAATATGCACATTCTTAGCTACTGCAAAGTTTCTTAGTGACTCAATCTCTTGCGCAACTATTTTACTCAAATCAACTTTTTTAGCATCAATGTAAAATTTACCAGCTTCCATACGGCTGATATTTAATAGGTCATCTATCAGGCGAGCCATTCTGTTGCTACCATCAAGCGCCAGTCCGACACTCTGTTTTTGCTCTTTAGTTAGCTTTCCAAAATCCCCTTCATCTAACATACTGACGTAGCCCTTAACGGTTGTTAGTGGAGTTCTAAGCTGATGCGATGCCATACTAATAAACTCATCTTTGGCCTCGTCGAGCTCCTTAAGCTGGCAGTTAGCCTGACGGAGGCTCTTAGTAGCCCTATCTATTTTTTCTTGCAAGGTGAGGTTGAATTGCTGAATTTCAGTAAAAGCCTTAGCATTTTGTGCTGCTACGCTTAATTCATTAGCTATAATTTTAAGTGTCCTAACGTCTACCGTAGAATATATATCCCCACTCTTTTTTTCGCCGAGCAATATATAGCCCAACAGCTTATCACTAGTTCTAAGCGATAAACTGATACTAAAACCATACTTTTCTAGGATTGCTTTCTTTTCTCCTCCACTTAGCTCATCGGCAATAGTTATTAGCCTACCTAATTTTTTTAAATCATTTGCTAGGATTTCATGTCGTTCATTGCCAAATAATTTAGTCTGAAAATGCAGTTTATCGTCACCAAAAACCACAATATTAACCTCACTAATTTTCATAGTAGTTTTAATTTCGCTGATAACTTTCTGGCAAAGCTCCTCTAGGCGTATTTCGCCAGCCATAATCCAGCCGATTCTATTAACGAACTTTTGCGGATCATACTTATCACGATAGAATACCCTATCAGTTAGCCTCTCTACTACCCGTAATATTGGGCCAAAAGTAAAAGCCAGTACAATTGCCAATACGACATAACTAATCTGCTCGGCTAGTGCCAGAGCCTGTTGGCTACCAAATACAATAACATGTATTAACCAGAACGCCCCGAAACCATAAATTAGACCAATTATTAAAACTACTACGCCAAAGGCTACAGCTCGTGCCACCACAGCTCTAATATCAAAGAGTTTTTGGGCAATAATTGCATACCCAATTAGAGCTGCAAAAACTAATGTATACAGCGGACTAAATACCACGAAGAATGTTTCATTTAGCAATAGCGGTAGAATAAAATTTGTGAGTGGTATGAATACTAGTAAAAAAACCGAGCTATAAAATAATAATCTGTATTGTTGCCTTAAGTTGCCCGTACTTTTTTTGATGCGTCGTAAAAGTAAATATAAACCACCAAAAATTGAGATAGTAGCCTGTAAGATAAATAGTGGCATCCCAATGTTAGGTACTAAATTAATAGAATTGCTACTAATCTCATAGCCTTTAAAAATATACCCAGAGAATAGCATTGCTACCGTTAATATACTCAGCCCGAGGTAAGCCAACACTGGAGCTTTAGGGATCGATAGTCGCTTATGCGGGAAATTAGCAATTAGTAGTAAGTAGCTGGTGTTTTGTAATATTACAAAAAGGAATACTACCAAAACAGCATCAAATATTTGGCTATAACTTTGGGTGTTAATAGATATGTAGTTAGCAATAGTCCAGCCTATGAGCGAGACAGAAAGGAGTGCAAACAGCCGGTTAGTAAGGCTTCTGGGATTTTTAAATAACACAAACAGGCCAATAATAAAATTGGTGACTATCGATATTACTAATATTATTAACTCAAGCAATTAAATCCTTTAAATATTACTCTTCTATTATACATACTTCTAATGGTTTGCGTGGGGTATGCTGCCCAACATAATATGGGTAGCCAGCTCTAAAAAATATTTGGGGGTATAGTTTTGTACCTAATTTTTTTGCAAGTGAGCTTCTGCCATTTTTATCCTCAATAATTGCAGCCAGCAGTGTTGTCGATACCCCCTTGCTAGCAAAATGGACAGCGGCGTCTTCATAGGCGATGCCGGCAGATAGCCAAGCCTGATGGTTGTCTGTCCTAGTAGATATAACCCCAAGTATCGGGCCGTGCTTAATTAAGGGATGGTATTTCTTAGCTGTTAGGTCATTAAATGACTGTGCTCTACCTAGCAAGGTTCGGCCAATTCTGTCCTGGAGCGAGTTAAGACCCAGAACAAAGCCGGGCATTCCGTCGTAATGAGATGTTTTATTGGGCCGCATCCAGGCTTTTAATTCTTTAATAAACCCATTGCTTCTAGCAAATCGCAAAGCAGACGCTTGATATAAATCTGCAATTGCACTTAAGTCTTTACCCCCCTTGATGTAGGTGATTGTGGCATTATTTTGTATTGCCAGTTTGCTAGTGGCAGTAAGGATACTATCTGGAATTGGTGCTAATGTGTATGCCCTCTTGTTAGAACACCTTGCAACAATAGCATCTAAAACTGCGCCACCGTTAGCTGCAGCCTTAGGCTTTGCCTGAAACTCAATAGTTAGGCTACTCTTAGCGCTACTGTACCGATAGGAGCTACACTCAACCTGAAGTGCCCTTGAGGCTAAAATAATATTCTGTAAAAAAGTTCCAATACTAATCGCTAAACCCCTGCCACTAGGGTCTGCAAATGGTAGTTTCTTCTCATTTTTAATGATTATTTGAATTTTATTATCAGCGATAAACTTAATATCCCATGGTTGCGAATTGTGAGTTGAGGGCGCCAAAATACCATATCTTAAAATAAAAGCTATTTTTGCTTTTATTGTTCCATTTGCGGGAAACTTCTTAGGGTCTATGCCCCAAGCACTATAATTATTTACCATTTATTTTCTCTTTAATTTTATTCAGGATACCTAGCCTGGTTTTATTGCTACTAGTGGCTGATTGCAACCCCAATAAGGCCTGCGTATCTACATAATACTTGCCGCTCTTGAGGTTGCTACCTAGCAATATTTCTTTAGCGCAGACAGTAGCTAGGCTGCCATCTAGCATAATTGCATTAGCCAGCTGTGGTCGCCCAACTAGAGTTTTACCGATTTCTGGTAATGAGCCTAGGGCTTGGGTTGGTATATACTGCTGACCTACCAGCTCAATAGCATATTTTATTTTATCCTGAGCGGAAATATTACCAGCTAGGACTGTTTCTATCGCAAGCTTACCGATGGCCCCATTAAAAGGCTTCGTGGTCGGCTGGGTATCATAGCGCTCAATATCAACTAAAACATTATCGCCCAAACTCGTCAGCATTATTAATGGAATATTATTCTGCTTAGCAAATTGACGGAGCTGAACCTTCATCGCAAAATCATCAATTTCATCAAAGATAATATCTACCTTAGCTAGGTCTTTATTTTGCAAATCACCGAGCGTCAGCCCAGCGTCGAAAATATGCACCTTAGCATATGGGTCAATATCATATACTTGTTGCGCGGCTAGGCTTGTTTTTGGTTTTCCGATATCAGCAATCCCACCCCTGAGCCTGTTTAAGTTCGCCGTAGAAACCACATCATAATCAGCAATATAGATTTCTTGAGCAATACCGGCATAAGCAAGTGTACTGGCAATAATATTACCCACCGACATGCCAGCAACCAAAACCTTAGAATGATATAATTTTCGCTGTTCGCGCCTAGAAATTAAATTTTTATTTCTGTTGGTCCTTAATGCGAAATAATCAGCTTCATTGACGGCATGCACAAGTATTCCGCTCCATGGCAAAAATATCCAGTCACCGCTGGTAGCTGTATCCTTATCTTTAATAAAGCTACTAAGCTTAGCGCTGTACCCAGCTGAACCTAACAAATTAGGGTTCTCTATCTCAAATATTTCTACTAGCTGTTGGCTATAAATATCATTAATACTTACTACTTTTTTATCTTTACTAAGCCTGCTAGTCTGTGCTTTTTGATAGGTGCCTTCTCTATAGATGACTGGTTTTGGGGCTAATGTATTTATCATTTCTGAACCCACTTCTGTTTAGTGCCAGTTTTAAAATATGTACTATCCTGGTATGGCCAAAGAATTACTACTGGCTCAACTCTCGCTCGGCCATATTCGCCATAAATTTTGCGGTACTCAGAGCTTTCAAGCAATAATTGCTCAATAACAACTTCGGCAATACTGCTAGTAATTTTTTTAGTACCACTCAAGCCTTTTTTTAACTCAACATTAATTGTAAAAATCTGCTTACCATTTTTATCGTCGTTGACATGCATCACAAATTTACCTGTTATTGATTCTTGCAGTGTAGTATCTAGGAGTGCTTTACGAATAGTTTCGGGGTAAATCTGAAAAGCAAAATAACTAACCGAAAAGTCATTGCGCTCATAAACATAAACAAATGGTAGGTTCCAAAGCGAATCTTCAATTTTAGCTTTTTTAAGTTCTGTTTCTAGGTCTAGCCCACAGCGCGCAAACCAGGCTCCTAAATCCTTGATGCTAAAGACCCGGCCAATATCTTTTAGGTCATACCTAAAAAGAGGTACCCCACTTGTTGAGCTACATAGCAAATTGCCTTTTTCTTGCTCAAAATAAAACAGCTCTGGGATATACTGCGTAAGGGTTGGGAACTTAATTGTATCGGGGAACATTAACTCATTTAATTGTTCATTCTGCAGTGCTAGGCGACGAGCCATAATAGATATCGGCGTTTCATGCGACATCGTACCTAAATCTACGGTCCCATAATGGTTCAGGCTAGCTCGGTAAGGATCCTTAATGGCGGTTTTCTTATAAATATAATCTCTAAAAAGTTCGCTAAATGATTCGGCTGAGAGTATAAACCCCATATCCAGTTGCTTCCACTTAAGACCTTCTTTCTCGCCCTCATCAATAATGTCCTTTAAAAATGGCCCATAGGCACCGATGATTATCTGGTCATACTGATGCCCGAGATTTTTAATTACGTTAATGGTTTCTAAAATATTAATACCGGGGTTTACTATACTAAGCTGGTAGCTACCTTTTAGCATAACTCTATATATTGCCTCATAAGTAAACAGCCCGCCTATCCAAATGCCAAGTGGGAAGGCATTGACGTAGAGAGTTCTTTTTTTATCAATATTAAAGTTTTCTAATAAATATAGCTCCGCAATAATTTCATACATTGAATCTTGCAGTGGCTGGCGTGGAAAATAATATGGCTCACCCGTAGAGCCAGAAGTTGCTGAAATTACCCAAGACTTTTGTGCAAACTTGCCATCCCAGCAAAGATCCTGAAGTTTATATTTGCGCAGGTAATTATCTTTATCAATACTAGGAACTCTGCTAAAATCCTGAAAGGTCTTGATTGTTGCTGGCTTAACTTGGTGTTTTTTTAGAAAGTCCTTATAGGCAGGAACTCGCTTAGACATGGCATGAAATAGCTCTAGGGCGCGGCGGCGTCCTCTAGCAACCCACTCGGTCTCAGATTTAGTTTTTAAATCTTTCCTAAGTTTTACGGCGTTAGTAAACCTATTTGGGAGTTTTGAGTCAATCATAAATACCCCTTTGCTAAGCTAATTATACCAGAGCCTATCCAAAAAATACTTTTGGCATCAAGATGACAATGACATATACTATTACTAAGGATTTAATCTATGAAAAACCACCATAACCAGCACATTGCCAAACGGCTCAAAAATTTTGATAGCAGTGCTATCAGCAGTGCCTTCAGCGCGGGCGAAAAGATTAAAAATCCCATCGATCTAAGTATCGGCTTCCCAGAAGACCCTACTGCTAAAAGTATTAAAAATGCCGCAGTTAAGGCCATCAATCAAAACTTTACTCGCTACACTAGTAGCAATGGCATAATTGAACTGCGCAGCGCCATCGCCAAAAAGCTAAAAAGCGAAAATGGCTTGCGTGTTAATGAAAGCACGGTTAGCGTTGTGCCGGGGCTCACAACCGGGGTACTAATGTGTTACCTTGCCTTGCTCGACCCTGGCGATGAAATCTTATTGCCCGACCCCTACTTCCCGCCATATAAAGATTTAGCCGCCTTAGTTGGCGCCAAGCCTGTGCTCATTAATACCTTCCCAGATTTCCAACTAACTGCAGAAAAAATTAAACCATACATTACGCCCCGCTCTAAAGTATTAATTATCAATTCCCCCAATAACCCCACGGGTGCAGTTTATCCCCGCCAGGAACTCGAAAAAATAGCTAAGCTAGCTAAGCAACATAGCCTCATAATAATATCAGATGAAATATATGAATATTTTGCTTATGATACCAAGCACTTTAGTATTGGTAGTATTTATCCTAAGACCCTAACCCTTAATGGTTTTTCTAAAGCCTACGCCATGACTGGTTGGCGGATTGGCTATATTGCAGGGCCACTAGGCATTATCAAAACCATCAATGAGCTTCTGCAGTACGCTGTCTTCTCTACTAACTCAATTAGCCAAAAAGCTGCCCTAGCCGCGCTTCAGACCAAAACAAACGGAATAACCAAAAAATACCACGAAAAGAGAGACCTAACGCTCCATCTATACGGTAAGAATTTTAAAGTCGAGGGGGCCCAGGGAGCATTCTACACCTTTGTTAAATTACCAAAAGGCATCACTGATTTAAAATTTGTAGAATTAACAGCTAAAAAAGGGGTAATTATTTTGCCCGGGCGGGCCTTTAGTAGCCGCACTAACTATGTTCGTATTGCATATTGCAATAACTATCATCAGCTCATTCGTGGGATTGAAATTATCAACAAGCTGGTTGGCTAGTGTGCCGGTAGGCTACTTTTTGTGTTTAGAATGCACTTTGGTATGACTAGAAAAATAAAAAATATAAAATATTTCTAAGATGCCGGCGGTAGATAGTATGATAAATACCAGAAACCAGGCTTTTTGATCCTTTTTAACGGCTATCCACAAGGCCCAGGCTTTCCAGGCGGTTGCCCAGATAAAGATCAGTAGCAGCCACCAAATATTTTGTTGTACAAATAAGTTTAAGTCCATAACATATTTATACTCTACTTATGCTGTAAAGTCATTATTTTGTACTATAATCAAGTTAAGTATATTGCGCATCTTGCCAAGATTGGTTTAATTATATATCATAAATTTATATGGATGAATCAACAGCAGTTACGCATCTAGGAAAATTCCTTGAAGGAAACCTAAAATATGCTCCGACAGAAAGCTTCGAGCTGAGTAAGCCGAAGGAGCTAACCGTAGAAGACACTAAAATTTACTATGTTTGGTGGCTCGAAAAAAGTACTGGAAACTCTGCGCGTGGCGGCCATCAGTACTACATATTCCCCGATGGGAGAGTATTACTTGCGCTTGGTGGGACACGGACTCTTGAAGACTCTCATAGCGTGTGGACTAGGTGGAAAAATTCTAACACCGGATAGCTAATCCTAGGATCGGTAATAGCTAACTAGTCATCTCATAAAGCATTACACAACTTAAAAAGTTGCTACTTAAAGTCTAGCTCCCTGTTGAGCGAAGCCCCGACCGCCTCTGCGCTTTAGCGCAGGTGACCCGCCAGAAAAAGCCTTTTCCTTAAAAAAAGAAAAAATACGGCGGGGTAAATCCAAAAAATGCAAAGGCTTTTTCTGGCGGGGCGCGTTACAGTCTTAGCTGGAACAGGCGGCGGGGCTGGTCGGATTGGCACTCGCTTACACTCGCGCACAGGCTTCCATTTACGTTTAACTCTCACTTTTCAACTTTTTGACATAAAATAGGTTCTAGAGGAGTTGTACAAGGAGACCATAAAAAAAACTCCAGATAAGCTGGAGTATTTTTTATGGTCGGGGTGAAAGGACTCGAACCTTCGACCTCAGCGTCCCAAACGCCGCGCGCTAGCCAACTGCGCCACACCCCGTCGTCAGACAACTACTCTAATCTACGCATAATGCTAACAAATTCTGCTTTAATTGTCGTAGCTTGTCTTCCTCTCGATGCAACAAACAGACTTCGGGGGTCTTGGTTTGTTCCATCGTGGAAAAAGCAAACACTATGGAGGGCCAGGCGGGATTCGAACCCGCGACATGCTGCTTAAGAGGCAGCCGCTCTAACCAACTGAGCTACTGGCCCTCGTCAGACAACTACTTACAATCTACGCATAATTTTAACAAATTCTGCTCCGGTTTCCATAGCTTGTCTTCCTCTCGATGTAACAAACAGACTTCGGGGGTCTTGGTTTGTCCCATCGTAGAAAAAAACCAGATGAGTTTCTGCTTTATTTCTCCTCTCGATTTACTTTAGCAGACTTTAGTCTTGGTTTCTAAAAATCGCTTAAAGCAATCCCTCCAATGGCTACTCAAATATAAACTTATGGTGCGCCCTGAGGGATTCGAACCCCCGGCCTTCTGGTCCGAAGCCAGACGCTCTATCCAGCTGAGCTAAGGGCGCTAAACCAGGTTATTTTAGCAGATTTTGAGCTTTCTTGCTAGGTCTTGTCGATATACCTAGCTAATAACAAAAGAGACCTCTCAAAGACCTCTTTTGTTGCAATAGTATTAATTAAAATTATTTGACAGCTGGCTTTTTGGCGTCGAGCACGCGTTTTACTGCAAAGTAATACGCTGCTGCACCTATCCATCCAAGCACTAGTAAAAGCACAATCCAAAGCGTCTTATCACTTTCTTGCTTCCAGTTGGTTCTTTTGAATAAATCTATTAGCATCATAACCCAGAATACGAATAGGGCTAAGCCAGCAATCATCGTAATTGCCCATATTACAAAAAGCGCTCCCCAGGCTGCCTGCTCGTCTGAGTAGCTATCAGTTGCGGCATGGGCTACAACTGGCAAAAGTGATGCCACCGCGCCCGAAACTGCACTATATTTTAATATTTTATTCATTATTTCTCCTCTTAATTATTTATTAATATTACTTGTTAATATTATCGCACTGGCTGAGCTGAAAATCAAATATGAAGTGAGTAGATGGGTGCTGGGTGTTGCGAAATAAGCCTAAATGGTTTATAATTTTTAACTTGTAGGCGCTTATTTTTAGTCCTTGCACCTTTTTATTTCTTTTCATATCCCAAATTGATATTTTTCATGTCAATTTGATCC
>SICO01000015.1 GCA_009691435.1 Candidatus Saccharimonadota bacterium
AATAGGCCAGTCAAATTCATGATAGTTATCTCTTCATGAAAAATAAAGTGTGAAATAGCAGCGGTAAATATAAGTGCCAGGCCTGTAACACTAATTTGAACTACAAAAAACTTAAGTTTACTAAATAAAAAAAGATATAGTATTGTCGTTGCTATATACAACAAGGCGCCTAGCCACATCTTCGGATTAGTAGCTGCGTTCATTATGGCAGCTGTAAGGCTACCACTAAAAATCTTATCATCTACAACGGCGCTCCTCCATACAGACTGGGCGGTCACTAGCGATAACGCAACGACAGGCAGTAAAAGTATAAATATAATATTTTGCATCCTTTATTGATTATACCATTTAGTTTAATATGAATGATATGGATCAAGCTAAGCGGCCAAATATAGGTATAGTGATAGTCGCTCACGACTGCCCAGCACAACTCAGAAGACTATTGAGATCTATCGGTGGTCAATTACGCGAATATGATGAACTTGTCGTTGTTGATAACCACAAAGCACATATATCCGCAGCTGTAGCAAAAAAAAACAAATACACATCAAAGGTCTTAGAAATAGATAATTTGGGCTTTGCCAACGGCTGCAATAGGGGTGTAGAGCTGCTATCCAAAGCAATAGACTTAATATTTTTTGTAAACCCCGATACTACTCTTGGCATGGATTGTTTGGACAATATTACTTCCGATGTGCCAGCAGAATGGTCTGCATGGATGGGGTTACTTATAAAAAATGATGGCTTAGTAAATAGCGCTGGCAATGTAGTTCACATCTCTGGGCTTTCGTGGTGTGGTGGCTTCGATGACAAGCCTTCAAATTACAAGACTAACGAGCGAATAAGTTTTTTGACGGGGGCAGGTTTTGTAGTCAGGGCCAAGGCTTATAAAAAAATTGGTGGTATGCCAGAGGATTATTTTTTATACTACGAGGATACTGCTTTTTCAAGCAATCTACTGCTCCATGGGTTAAAAATCGGCATCATTCCGTATGCTCATATCTACCACGAATACGACTATCAAAAATCTAAAACCAAGTGGTTCTACATAGAAAGGAATCGATACATTTACATGCTGAGTTATTGGCCAGCCTCTACAATACTATTCCTACTACCTTATCTCTTTTTTGCAGAAATAGGTCTCTGGATTATTAGCATCTTTGAGAGGAGATTTATACTTAAATTGCAGTCCCTAGGTTCTTTCTTGGTCGCTTTACCAAAAACACTAAAGAGAAGGCGATATATCCAGAAAAGCCGAGTTATATCCTCGTATGATTTTTTTATTCGCCTAGAGCCAAAAATAAATACCCTTCAGTTAGGGAGCCCCGGTAAATTTATTTTTATCAATCAAATATCCAGCGCGTACTATGCACTTGTAAAATATATCTTAAAGCTAACCACGAAAGCGGTTAAATAATATAATGGCAATTATTCAAAAAGGTACAAGTGGCCCTGACTACACAGACAGACTAGAATACCTTGAGCATAAAAAATGGAAGGATTTGCTGGACGTGCAGCGACCTTATCGCTGGAACATACATAGCCTGAAGCCTGGCATAACTCTAGATGTGGGGTGTGGAATAGGTAGAAACCTAAAGCACCTCGCTGTTGGTAGTGTTGGTATTGATCACAACAAACACTCAATAGCTAAGGTTGTTAATTCTGGCCTAGTGGGTTTTGTACCCAAAGGTTTTGCTAAATCAAATTATGCTAAGAAGGGCGGTTTTGACTCCATGCTTTTGGCACATGTCATTGAGCATTTAGATAAAAAGGATACGCTAAAAATTATTCGAGACTATCTCCCGTATATACGGCACGGTGGTAAGGTCATAATAATCTGTCCTCAAAAGAAGGGTTTTGCATCAGACAAAACGCATGTTACCTTTTATAATACCAAGGCTATTTCAAAATTACTTACAGGTCTGGGTCTAAAGATTATCAAAAAAAAATCATTTCCTTTCCCAGAAAAGGTCGGTGACTTTTTTACGTATAATGAATATATAGTAGTTGGAATAAAACTATAGAAGTTTTTTTAAGTATTCCCCATACCCAGACTTAACCAAGTCTTTGGCGATTATCTTGAGCTGCTTGGCATCAATATATCCCTCGCGGTAGGCGACTTCTTCGATGCAGCCAATCTTTAGGCCAGTGCGTTTTTCGATAACATGTATGTACTCGGCGGCGTCCATCATCGAGGCAAAGGTGCCGGTATCAAGCCAGGCCGAGCCACGGTCCATTACCTGTACTTTGAGTTTTTTGCGCTTCAAGTACTCTGCGTTTACAGCAGTTATTTCTAGCTCGCCTCGGTCGCTGGGCTTGATGTGGTGGGCGATATCGACGACATTGTTATCATAAAAGTACAGCCCCGTAATTGCGAAGTTCGATTTCGGCTTGGTGGGCTTCTCGACTACCGATACAACGTTCATACCATCGTCGAACTCAACTACTCCGTAGCGCTCTGGGTCGGATACCTGGTAGGCGAATATGATGCCACCATCAACACCCGTGCACTGCTTGAGGGCCTTGCCGAACTGACTACCATAAAAGATATTGTCACCCAGCACCAGGGCAACTTTGTCGCTACCAATAAACTCTTCGCCAATAATAAAAGCTTGGGCAAGTCCTTTTGGTTCAGGCTGTACGGCGTAACTGAGGCTAATACCAATATCACCCCCATCACCCAGGAGGCGCTTAAATTGGGCCTGCTCGTGCGGAGTGGTGATAATTAAAATGTCTTTTATACCCGATAGCATTAGCGTACTGAGCGGATAGTAAATCATTGGTTTATCATAAATAGGCATCAGCTGTTTGCTAATACCTTTGGTGATTGGGTACAGGCGGGTGCCACTGCCGCCGGCTAAAATTATTCCCTTCATTACAGCTATTTTAAACCAATAATAATAATTTGTAATGCTTAGGCGCTATCGCGCTACGGCCAAAACCAACTCACCTCTTACCCAATAGCTCGCGGTATTGTATAATAGACCTGATAACGATTGGTCGCGGCAGATGAAGAAGCTAAAAAACTGGTGGACAAATTCTAAAACCTGGCAGCATATATTATTAGGAGCTGGGCTAATTTTATTTGTTTATTTTTTTATTGTTTTTACAGTTCGTATTGTTCACTATGACAGAATCTTACCTGGCGTATCCTTGCGGGGCATTTACGTTGGCGGGCTAACTAAGCCCGAGGCCGTCGCAAAACTTAACGACGCCACCTCGCGCTACCTAGAATCTAGCGTAACCTACCAGATGAATGGCCAAACCATCACGGCCAAGCCCTCTGATTTCGGCGTCAGCTACGACAACCAAGCCCTAGTTGATATGGGCTTTGAGTTAGGACATGATAGCAATATTTTAGCTGATATTGCGAGCCAAACTATGCTCCCCTTTGCAGCAGAAGACGTCATGCAGCTAGGTATTGAAAACAATGTTTTCTCTAACGAGCTAATAAAAATCAACAACGCGGTGGCTACTCCCAGCCAAAATGCCGAATACCAATTTAATGAAGGTAAAATTGCCGTAATTGATGAGAAAATTGGCCAAAATATTAATACTGGGTTTGCAATGTTTAATTTAGCGCGCCAATTTAGCGCCCTAGATAGCACGATAACCCTCCCCATAGTAGCCCAAAACCCCAGCCGAACTACCGCAATGCTGGACAGGCAAAAAGACAATGTCACGAACATTGCCAAAGTACCCCTTACCTTAGCGTATGGCGACAAAACATGGGTGGTATCGCAACAGCAACTAATTAGTTGGCTATTTATTAACACCATTGATGGACCTTTTAGGGCCGACCTACTCAATAAATACTATACTATCCCCTATCAATTGCACGATTTTACAATTGAAAGGCAAAATGTCGCTGAATACTTAAATGGCTTGGCTGGCGAGATCAACCAAGAAGCAATCGACGCAAAACTAATAATTAGTGGTGGGCGCGCAACGGTCTTTCAGCAAAGCCGTGATGGCACCACTTTAAATGTCCAAAAAACTATTGATGCAATTATTGACGCCACTACATCAATTAGCAATAAGCCCATAGAGCTAGTAGTAGATATTAAAAAAGCTGATGTTTCAGACGAGAATATTGATAACCTTGGTATCAAAGAACTGCTTAGCGAAGGCGTGACATACTTCCCGGGCTCATCGCAGAATCGTATACAGAATGTTAGAGTTGGAGCTAACAGGTTTAATGGCATCTTGCTAAAACCGGGCCAAGTTTTTAGCTTTGGAGAATACCTAGGCGATGTCGGCCCCGAACAGGGCTACGCCCTGGGGCTTATCATCCTAGATAAAACCGTAGAAAAGGCCTACGGTGGTGGGCTCTGCCAAGTGTCTAGTACGGCTTACCGAGCGGCGCTACTAGCCGGGCTGCCAATTGTACAGCGTACAAACCATTCTTATGCCGTTAGCTATTACACCGAGCCTTTTGGTGTGCCCGGGGTTGATGCCACCATCTACTACCCCGATGTTGATTTTAAATTCAAAAACGACACAGGTTGGCACATTCTAATTGAAACCGAAATGATTGGTACTACGCTAAAATTTAGATTTTATGGTACCAAAACCAAAGCTGGCGTTATCCGAGGACCGTCGTTTATTTATGGCTCTAATGATGTCACTAAGCCCTCCCACACAGTGTTTTGGCGTGATGTAGTGGACCTCAATGGTAAGGTTACTAAAACTGACGAAATTAACACCTACTACAAGTCCTCGCTAGACTTCCCCGTTATCAATAACTAACAATTTGCTTACATCGTGGTGTTGCTTGCGCAGTAGAGCTATTTACCAATACAAAAGTTTCGAAAAATTGAATCAATTATCTGCTTATTAGCATCTGCACCAGTCAGTTCGTTGAGGTCCCCAGCTACCCCCTCTAGCTCGGCGCTAATAATATCTAGGCTTAAATGGTTAATATTGCCGACGATATCGGTTAGGGCAAGCTCTACGCGGTCTAAAATGCCGAGTTGGCGCTGGGTTAGAACTTGCAAACTCGTTTGTGCTTGCCCTACGCTAAGCTTGGCGATTTTATCTAGCAAAGTTTTAACGCCCAGCTTTTTTAAAGCGCTAATTTGGACTACCTTAGGGTTCTTGGCATCAATATCTGACTTAGTAAAAACCTTAATTGTTCTAGGGCCCTTAATAAAAGACTGCAAATTATTTAGCTCAATGAATTTTTTGGTTGCCAGCTGCTTGCCTGGTTCTATTAAAAGTAAAATAATGTCTGCGCTTTTAATATTAGCAATTGATTTTTTAATGCCTATTTTCTCTATGCTGTCTGGGCTTGAATTGAGCCCTGCAGTATCAATGAACTGGTAGCTAAACCCGTCAATTTCTATAGCTTCATTGATTGTGTCGCGGGTAGTACCAGCTTGAGCTGATACTATTGACCTATCAAACCCAACTAAGGCATTGAGAAGAGTGCTTTTGCCGGCATTGGGGAGCCCAACTAAGACAACATTAATCCCTTCACGCAGTTTTGGTAGCATTTCTGAACCAACTTTAATGGTGCTAATCTTGCCAATTATGGCTGACAGGGAACTAATAATTTCCTTATTATTAATCGTTGGCAGATCTTCTTCTGCGAAGTCTAAATTAGCTGCTATGGTGGCCCCAAGCTTTGTAACATCGCCAAGTATGCCTTTTATTTTTTTACTAAATTCGCCAGCTAGTTGCCTGGTAGCAAGCCTTGCGAGTTGGCTGTTCTCGGACGAAACAAGCTCCATTATAGCCTCGGCCTGGGTAACATCAATTTTGCCATTATAATAAGCACGCTCGCTAAATTCCCCTGGTTTAGCAGGTACAATGCCATACTCAAAAAGCACGCCTAGAATACCTTGCTGAACTACTTTTGAGCCATGGCAGTGTATTTCTACTATATCCTCCCCCGTAAATGAGTTGGGAGATTTAAAATACACCACCATTGCATGATCAATCTTTTGGTCTCCGTCATAAGCCCAAGCTGCTTTTATTTGGTTAGGTGCGGGGCTGGTAGTTTTTTTGGTCAAGGCCTTATATGCACCGAGGGCTTTTGGCCCAGAGATCCTAATAATAGCAATGGCACTCCTCCCCTGCGCAGTAGCGATGGCGGCAATTGTAGAGTTCATTATCTTTTTTTAATAACTACGTGGCGGTCAATCCCCTCGCCTTCGCTGCCAGTAACAACGTCTGGGTTTTCGGCGAGCAAGGTATGTACTGATCTGCGCTCAAAGGCGTTCATTGGGTTTAAGTGCTGATCGTCGCCAGTATCGCGGACCTTATCTGCCAATTCCTGAGCTAAAGCCTGGACCTTTTCTACTCGCTCTTTTTTATAGCCATTAATGTCCACGCCAACGTACCCGCCATCGCTATGTTTATTGCGATAAAGCATATTAACTACAGCCTGAAAAGCCCTAAGCGTTTCCCCTCCCTTGCCTATCATCAGTGCTGAGTCTTCGGAGTTGACTGTAAGATAAATAGGGTACTCGGATTCTACTATAATTTGGGCTGGTACCCCCATTGAATCTAGGATTTTCTGGGCGATGTCTTGTGCGTCTATGGCTGACATTATTTTTTGCCCTTAGTTTTTATCCTGGTCTTAACTCTAGGCTTAGGCAATTTCTTGGTGGCAGAAGTGGCTGAGCCTTTTTTGACAATCTTTACGACATCCATCCCTTCCATGGTATCAACCTCCTTGCGCATTATTAGCCATTGCTGACCAATGGATACAAAATTAGTGGTAATCCAATAGGTTGGCAGGGCTGCTGGCAAACCCCAAGCTATAAACACGGTTAGGGCGGGGAAGGTGTAGTTCATCATTGCTGTCATCTGAGCTTGAGAGTCTTTAGGACCGGCTTTTTGACGGCGCGGGGTAATCATCTTAACTTGCAAGAACTGGGTTATACCAGATAAAACAGCCAGTATGGCGCTTGGTTTTGCCATAGACACTATCCCCAATAAGGTAACGTCGAAAACTATTTGCCCCGATAAAATACCGCTGATATAAGGAAGGTTCTTAACTGGTTCATATAGTAGGCTTGAGACTTCACTGATTGAGCCGGTGGCCTTCTGAAAAACCACAAACATCCCAATTAAAATAGGTAGCTGCAAAAGCGTCGGTAGGCAGGCTGAAAACGGATTAACTTCTTTCTCTTTATACAGCTCCATTAGCATAGCGCTCTCTTGCTGCTTGTCGCCGCCAGCCTTAGCGCGAACTTTTGCTATATCGCCCTGCATGGCCTGCATTTTCTTTTGGCTATGCAGCTGCTTGCTAGCTAGTGGCCAGAGCATTAGGCGGATAAATACTGTTAGTAATATAATGCTTATCCCAAAATCGTGCCCTGGTAATACTCCATAGATAAAAAACAAGGCATTTACCAAAGGCGCTATTAAAATTGTATTAAATATATTACCTAATGCTTCCATTGTTTTTCTCCTCTTCTATGAACCTAAAATCAATTTTAGGTCGTGATAATGGGTTACATTGTACTATACGAAAGACACTTATACCAACTCCTTTAATAGCCCCATACTTAGCAATTGCTAGTTTTGAGTACTCACTGCAAGTCGGGTAGTGCCTACAAAACCCATGAGGATAGTTACCCTTGCGTGGCCCGTGGTCTGGCGATAGCGTGCCTTGGTATAGCTCAATTGCCCTAATCAGTAGTTTTTTCACAAGACTTGCCTGCCTAGCAAAGTGGTAATCTCTTTATTAAGCTCGCTTGGGGTTAATGCCGAAAAGTCACGTCTAATTAAAATAATCATCTTGGTAGGGGTTTTAAGTTTGGGGTAACTGGCCTCTACGATTGCACCTGCTCTGCGGCGCAAACTATTACGCACTACAGCCTTTTTTGAAACTTTTTTAGATACCACAAAGCCTACCTGTGAATAATCAAAATTCGAGGGCATATAGTACAGCACTAAATTGGGCGTAGTAAACCTTTTGCCGGACTTGTAAAGTCTTTGAAAATCGCTATTTTTGCGGAGTCGATAAACCCGCTTCAGCATTTTTTAGGCGGCTATCCGGGCGCGGCCCTTAAGCGTGCGTCTTTTTAGGATAGCTCGTCCTGCAGTAGTAGCCATACGCTTCATAAAGCCATGCACTCGTTTGCGGTGTCGTTTCTTTGGCTGGTATGTTCGTTTCATAACCCTGTTATTGTATAGCAAAATCAAAATAATTTCAATTATCCACAGGCGCTGGTGTTTTATGTATTATAGTAATAGAATTGTGGAAAACTGCTAACAAAGTAGTGTATAGTAATAAAAACGAGGGTGAAATGAGTACGAAATTAGAAACTGTTTGGGGATCTGTCTTAGGAGAGCTTGAAATTGTCTTATCTCAAGCAAATTTTCAGACTTGGCTTAAGGGTACCGAGCTAGCCGAGCTAGAGGGCGACAAGGCTGTTATTTTTGTTCCTAATATTTTTACTAGGCAATGGATACAAGACAAGTACCATCAGCAGATACTTAGTGCTATTCGCAAAGTAGATACCGAAATACGCTCGGTTGAGTACACCACCAAAAAGCTGTCTACCGATACCCCGCCCGAGTCAGATAGCTCTATTAGTCTGCCCCTAGAAAGAGCTAGCAAAAAGTACTCTAGCCCCTCCCAGTACAGCCTTGAGTCTTATGGTGAATTCAGACCAAACCAGAAGTATAAATTTGATAATTTCATTACCGGCTCTAGTAATAAGCTAGCCTTTTCGGCCGCCCAGCTAGTGAGTGAAAAGCCCGGCGAAATGTATAACCCTCTATTTTTATACGGCCCGGCTGGTGTCGGCAAAACTCATCTGCTCTGGGCGATTAGTAATGAAATCCATGCCAGGCAACCTAACTGTAAAATTCTCTACTCTACCAGCGAGGAATTTATCAATACTTTCCTTTCGGCTATCCGTAGGGGCGAAAAATTTACCGATAAATACCGCAAAGTTGATGTGCTACTAGTAGATGATATGCAGTTTTTAGCTGGCAAGGAAAAAACCCAAGAGGAATTTTTTCACACCTTCAATGCTTTGCACCAATATAATAAGCAAATAGTGCTGTGTAGCGATAGGCCACCAAAAGAGATCCCAACCCTAGAAGCACGCCTAAGGAGTCGCTTTGAATGGGGGATGGTAGCCGATATTCAGCCCCCTGATTTTGAAACTAGAGTAGCAATACTAATGAATAAAGCGGCCTCACACTCCATAGAGCTAAGTATGGATGTAGCGGAGTTTATAGCCACCCATATAGATAATAATATTCGCGAGCTGGAGGGTGCGCTCACTAAAGTTATCGCCTACTCTCGTTTGCATGGTCAGTCGGTAGATTTACCGCTAGCACAAGAAGTGCTAGGGATGTATATATCTAAGTCCCAGGTTAAGATAAGTCCTAAGGTGGTCTTGCAAAAAACAGCTGACTACTACGAGATAAGCTACAACGATATTGTTGGGACCAAGAGGTCGCGCGAGATAGTATTGCCACGCCAGGTTGCAATGTTTATCATGCGCGAGGAGCTCAGCCTAAGTTTTCCGCGGATTGCCAAGAGCTTGGGCGGCAAAGACCACACGACTATTATGCATGGCGTCAATAAAATCCGAACTCTATCCGCTCGCGACAGTGTTCTGGGGCACGATATCCAATCAATTAAGAAGCTATTGGTAACACAATAGGGTGTGGATAAATATGTGTAAAACTAGTGGGTATCTTGTGAAGAAGTTAATATTTATGCACAATACTTCCACCCTTGACGAAATTAATAATATAATTAATGTTTATAAAGTAGTATTTATGCATAGTTTGTCAAATGTTTTTCATAATTTTATCCACTCTTACTTCCGCCTTCATAAAGCCAAATTAAGCCCCTATGCACAGTATCCACAGCAACTATTACTATTACTACTATCTATTAAATTAAATATAATAAGTAAGACAAGTTTAAATTGGAGTTTTATAAAATGAAAGTTGCTGTAAAAGTTAAATATTTATTAAAGGCTGTTAATATCTGTTCAAGGCTAGTAAGTAATAGATCATCTCTTGAGGTGCTAGGTAATATCTTAATCGAAACAGATAAGAATACACTGAAGCTAAGCTCAACCAACTTAGATTTAGCGATTACTACCAAGCTAGGAGCAAAGGTAGAGAAAGCTGGTAAAATTGCTATCCCTGCCAGGCTACTGGGAGAATTAATTAACTCTACTTCAGAGGATACCCTTCAGCTCATTGCAGATGATACCAACATGACAATTAAGGGCAACAACATCTTAAGCCGTTTAAACGGCGTACTAGCTAGTGAGTTCCCTACCCTCCCGAAATTATCCAATACCAAATCTATTAAGTTCAGGAGCCAGGATTTAAAAAGCAAC
This sequence comes from Candidatus Saccharimonadota bacterium, assembly GCA_009691435.1. GTDB lineage: Bacteria > Patescibacteriota > Saccharimonadia > CAILAD01 > BJGX01 > SICB01. Next base: position 10,329 of record SICO01000015.1, read on the forward strand.
TTTGAAAAGGTCTTAGCTAGCGTTAGTATTGACGAATCTAGGCCGGTGCTGGCCGGTATTTATTTTAGTACCACTAGTGGACAGCTAGTATTGGCAGGCACAGATAGCTACAGGCTCTCCGAAGTGAAGAGCAAATACCAAGGAGCAGGGCCTATTGACTGCATAATCCCTGTTAAGACCGTTATGGAAACGCTTAGGCTAATAGCATCCGAGGACGTTGAAGAAGTAGAAATAATAATTGGTGAATCAGAGATATCCTTTATTATCGGAGATAGCCAGCTTATATCGCAACTAACAGATGGCAAGTACCCGGATTATAAAAAAATAATACCAGAGAGTACTGCTACGACGATTGAATGCGATAAAGACAAGCTAGTGGAAGCAGTTAAGGTAAGCTCTGTTTTTGCACGAGAAAACTCGCACGGGATAGCTCTAAAAGTGACAAAAGATAACCTTACCATCGATGCCCAAACAAGCGATATCGGAGAAAACACTACAACCGTAGCAATTAAAAAAACCGGCAAAGACGCTGCTATTAATATCAACGCTAGATATATTACCGATATCCTTTCTGTCATAGGCGGACAGACGGTTGTAATTGGAATTAATGATAAGCTAGACCCCCTCTCTATAAGACCAAAAACTAAAAGTGACACGGAAGTCCATATTATTATGCCACTCCGTAGCTAATGGTTAAGTCTATAAAGCTAGCTAACTTTAGATCCCACAGGTACACGGAGTTAGGTTTTAGCCCTAACACAACGGCTATTATAGGGCGCAACGGGGCCGGTAAAACCAATATTCTTGAAGCGCTCTACTATGCTTTTATTACTAAGTCGTTTAAGTCGCCACAGTCATCGCTGGTATCTAGAGATATGGATTTTATGAAGCTTAATGTTGAATTTGGGGATAATAAAATCAATAACCTAGAGTATAGGCTAAAAAAGAGTCATAGCTCTATAGCCCGCACGATTACTATTGACGGCGTCAAGAAGCAAGCATCTGATGTTATTGGCGCCCAACCAATTGTTATTTTTATACCCGACGACACAAGGATTATCACCGATGGCCCACAGTTTAGGCGCAACTTAGTTAATGGTATTATTATCCAAACCTCACGAGAATACCTAGCTGCTATCAATAGGTATCAAAAACTACTCAACCAGCGTAACCACCTGCTCTACAGCCTAAAAAATAAACGCACAACATCTAAGGATCAGCTTTTTGTTTATAACTTACAGATGGCTGAACCAATTAGCGTCATATACCATTACCGCGACGAGCTTACCCAATTTTTAAACCAAAACATTAGCCAAAAGTATTCAAGTATTAGCGGAGGCAAAGACAAAATTAATATAGAACAACTAAGCACCCTACCCAAAGACAAGCATGGCATCCTGAGCTCACTAGAGGCACACACTAGCGATGATTTAGCGCTTGGGTTTACCAGCAAAGGTCCCCATAAAGACGAGCTTGCTATAGGTCTCAACGGCTTCCCTTCTAGGGATAATTTATCAAGGGGAGAAAACCGTTCATTGGCATTGGCAATTAAGCTTTGCGAATTAGAGTTTATTCGAAGCAGGAACCAAACCCCACCGCTTTTATTGCTAGACGATGTGCTAAGCGAACTAGACGAGAGCCGACAAAAACACCTGCTAGAGCAAGCCACAAACCAGCAGACCATCTTGACCACTACGGCAGAGACCGGGAATATTGGTAAGTATGAAATAGTGAGGATTTAATGGAACCGATTAGGAAAGATTTTAATAGTGGTAGGCACAGACATTTTAAGGCAAGAGCCGAGGAGTTGGCTGTATTAAAAAATAAAATAACCGAACTTACCGGGTATGAACCAGAGACGGTTAGGATTAAAAATGATATTTTGTATGTTAAGGGCAGGAACCAGTACGAGTCGCTAGAGATGCGCCTGAAGTTGCCCAAGGAACTTGAAGGTTACAAGGTCAAGGCTATATAGCTAATCCATTTTTTCGTATAAATTGCCGGAATTATATACAATTACGCCATCTCGAATGATTAGGTAGGATATACCGCC
>SICO01000016.1 GCA_009691435.1 Candidatus Saccharimonadota bacterium
CCCTTTGGTAGATCCTTAATGAAGTCATCAGCGTGAGCCAGCTTGGCGGCATTGATTACTTGGTCTTGGGTAGCGCCAGGTTTGGCGAGCCTGATGTTGTCTATCACAGAGGCATTAAATAGCGCCACATCTTGCATCACAATGGCCATCCTGTGTCTGATAGACTCTTGAGTAAATTTATCAGCTGGCAGATCATTTATTAGCAAATCTCCTTTTGAGGGTTCATAAAATCTTAATAGCAGCTGCGTAATTGTAGATTTACCGACGCCAGAGGGTCCCACCAGCGCAATACTTTTGCCTTTCTGAAGTCCAAAGTTGATATCAGCGATGGAGCTTTTTTTACTATCTGGGTAGTTAAAGCCGACTGCTCTAAACTCAATGGCATCTATCTTGCCGAGGTCCTTGGCGTTCGGAGAGTCCTCCAAGGTCGGCTTTGTGGCCAACAAATCTAGCAACCTTCGGCTAGTTATGCTTGTATTCCCGGTGGTATCGATGAACCGACCGATTGGTCCCATCGATAGTACTAGGTCGCGAGCAAAGTAGGCGATGAGCAGTATATCGCCAGGTGTATATCGGCCCTTCATAGCCAAGACAGCGATTATCGAAATTGATAAAAGTAGCCCAACTGCACCCACAGCATCTCTGGCAGAGTTGTGCCGTCTTTGAATTATAAATTGCTTGAAACGATTATCTCGTATGCCAGCAGTAAATTTATTAAAGATACTGGTTACTTCCTTTTCTGCGCTAAGGCTTTTGATGGTAGCGGTATGTGATAGCGATTCGATTAGCTGGGCATTATACTGCTCGAAGTATTCATTGGCTTTCTCGTTGTATATTTTTGATTTTCGAATTTTCCTGACATTAATAGCTACCATGATGGGGCAGATGATAAGCATCAGCGCACCGATATAGATGTTTGTAACCAGTAGCGCAATAAGAATAAATAGCGAACTAATGACTGTGACAGAGAGCCACTCATTAAAAGTCCAGATCCATTCCATAAAATCAAAGATCCCCTGGTTGACCTTCTGAGCCAAGGCGCCAGGGCGAGATTTTTCGATGAAATCGATAGAGAGGTCCATAAGCTTAGGGTAGATGGCCCGGCGGAGCGTTGTAATACTATTCATTCGAACGCTATCAGACACTTTCTCGTTAATGAAGCCCAGCACGCTCTCGGCTGTAAATATAACTGCCAATATCGCTAGGTTGCGGTAAATGGCGCCACTACCAACAGAGCCAGGCTGGACAGCTATCTGGCTAATTTGGTTGATGATATCGCGAAATACAAATGGCACATAAACAAATAGCGCAGCCTTAGCGGCATTTATGACAAACAGCAAAAATAACGCTCTGTGCGTTCCTTTAAGATAAATAACCATCTCGATGATGTTTTTCACAACCTTATTATCTGGTAGTAGGCTAGGTTTGACAAGCGTTGTATTTATTACATAAATATGATATAATACTTATGTTTTGAACAATAATACACCAAAAAATACCCTAGCAACCCCTATCTTATTAGGGATATAATAATTACTATGGCTAAGCACAGGCGTAAATCGCATAAGATTAAAAAACAAACTAGAAAAGATCTCTTAGAACAGGAGCATGGTTTAAAGCGTTCAGTTCTGAAGGAAATTATTGCGATACTTTTAATTACCATTGGCGTCTTTATTATTTTAGCGCTTATCGGTGTAGCTGGCAGTCTGGGCAAATGGGTTTTAGGGGCCATAGAGTTTTTAATAGGTCAAAGTATCTATGTTGTTCCGGTAGCTCTTTTTGGGGTGGCGTATATGCTTTTTGCTCAAGAAAAGCACCCTCTGAAATTCCATAATCTAGTTGGGATTTTTGGGTTCTTTATATGTTTTAGTACAATCCTGCAGGCACTACTTGGGCCTGAAGCTAGTTTTAGTATGAGCACAGCTGGCGATTATGGCGGTGTAGTTGGCTATGGCATTTATGCTCTGGTGGCGCCAATCCTTAACCGCTGGGTGCTAGTCTTTATTTTTGTTATGCTGACGATTATAGCAATCGTTGTATCAGCTAATGCCAGGCTCCAGCAAATTATCAATAAACTTTTTAGTCCATTGCGCAGGGGTCATGACGAGGAAGACACTAGTGAAAAATTCAAGATCAACACCCTACCAATTGCAGGCACCATCGGCAAAGACAAAAACGAGCCTCAGCCTGAGCCAATTGTGGCAAGTATTGATACAGAGTGGAAATATCCGCCCTACGATTTGCTTGAGACCACTACAACCCAGCCAGACCCCGGCGATGCTAAACAAAACGCGGCTACTATTAAAACCACTTTTGCTGATTTCGGCTATGAGGTTAAGATGGAAGGCGTTGATGTCGGGCCAACTGTATCGCAATATTCGCTGAAGCCACCAAGTGGCGTAAAGCTCTCTAAATTCTCCGAGCTTGATAAAAATCTAGCCCTTGCCCTAGAGGCCGAGCAAATCCGAATCGAAGCGCCGATACCGGGCAAGAGCTCGGTTGGTATTGAAGTCCCTAATAAAAAGGCTTCATTAGTGCGTTTACGGGATATTATGACCACCGATGAAGTAAAAAATATCAAAAATAAGCTTACTTTTGTATTAGGGCGAGGTGTTAATGGCAAAATCGTTACAAGTGATTTGCAAGACGCCCCGCATTTACTAATAGCTGGAGCTACTAAGCAGGGTAAGAGTGTCATGATTAACACTATGTTAATGAGCCTTCTCTATCACAATAGCCCGAGTGAGCTGAAGCTGATATTGGTAGACCCTAAGCGAGTGGAGTTAGCACGTTACGACGGGGTGCCTCATCTGCTGTGTCCTATTGTGTATGACGCAATTAGCGCTATCTCTGCCCTAAAGTGGGCAGTTGCGGAGATGACGCTCAGAACAAAATTATTACACGAGAATGGGGTCCTTGATATTGGCGAGTTTAATAAAAAGAAAACCACCGATAATATGCCCTATATTGTAATTGTTATTGACGAGCTATCGCATTTAATGTCAATCGCTGGCAAAGATGTTGAAGCTTTGATTCAGAGCCTGACACAGATGGCTCGGGCCGTAGGTATTCACCTAGTGCTTGCTACGCAGAGCCCGCGAGTGAATGTTATTACCGGTATTATTAAGGCTAATATCCCGACTAGGATTGCTTTTACTACTACCAGTAACGTTGATTCCAGGACAATCATAGATGCTTCTGGAGCCGAAAAGCTACTTGGTAACGGCGATATGCTCTTTACCAGCCCTTCGTTGATTAGACCAAAGCGTGTGCAGGGAACATTAGTAACTAACGAGGAGGCTACTCGTGTTCTTAAATTCCTTAAGGCTCAGCGTGAACCACTATATAACCCCGATGTTTTGGCACAGGCTGTCAAAATCAAAGGACTATCTACGGTATTGGGAGGTGGCAACCAAGACGATGATGATGATCTTTTTGAGCAGGCTGCCGAGCTTATTATCCAGAGCGGCAAAGGTTCTACTAGTTTCTTACAGCGTCGCTTGCGCATTGGATATTCTAGAGCAGCCAGGCTACTAGATATTCTAGAAGAGAGGGGAGTGGTGGGCCCCCCCGATGGTTCACGGCCAAGAAAAGTCCTAGTGTCGAGCCTAGATGAGCTCTCTGGAGGCGCTAGTGAGCCCGAATGAGAAACCTAAGAATTTACAAAAAATAACCTCCAGCCAGCACCATAGCTTGAAGTTAAATGAGCTGTTATCTAGGAGACGACACGAACTCAAATTGAGCCTCGATGATATCGAGCGCAGTACCCATATCCGCCGTAAATACCTAGTGCTTATCGAGGCTGGTGACTATACTAATTTGCCAGATGATGTTTATAGCCGAGGCTATGTCAAAAACTATTCCGAACAGCTCGGTTTCGATACTGCTCAGTTACTCAAAATCTATTCGCGTGAGCGCTACGATTACGATAGTTCTTTTGGCAACTTAGCTAAACCTCAAAAAAAAGCTAGTTTAAAGCCAATAGTTTCTCAAACATATTCCATTACTCCCCGTATAATCCTAATGGTACTAACTAGTATTTTTGTCTTGGCGATGGTTATGTACGTTGGCTGGCAGTTATCGCAGATTTCTGCTCCACCAGCGATCCACCTCGCTAATCAGGATAAAACTAGCACCGGCTTAAGTTTTGTGATTATTAGTGGCGAGGTAGATAGCGGGGCAGATGTATTTATCAATGATTCGCCGATATTATCTTCACCCGATGGTTCATTTAGCGACAGAGTGATGCTTGTTAATGGTTCTAACCAAATCAAAGTTACTGCCCGTAATAAATTCGGCAAGGAATCATCTAAAACGATTATTGTAGAGGCCACCATAGCCACTGCCAAAGATCCCGCCTTGACTACTGCCAGAACGACCCCCTTTAGCGGGGTAGAGGTAAGCCTAACGGCTGGACCACAAGCGGTTTTTATTACCATTAAAGCCGATGGCAAGGATGTTTTTAAGGGTACTATGTTGCCTGGCTCTAAACAGCTCTTTCAGGGCAAGGAGTCTATTCGGATTTCAACTAGTGACGCCGGCAGTACTAGTGTAGTATTGACCAATGCGGTCGTAGCGGGTGTTAATATTGGCTTTTTAGGCTCTGAGGGCGAACCAAAGCATGATATATTATTTAATAAGGATACTTTTGTTAAATGAGTAAAACATTTTCACTAGATGTGGTAAGCCAGTTTGATTTGTCTGAAATGAATAATGCTGTTGATCAAACAGCTCGCGAAATCCAAACTCGCTATGACTTTCAAGGCACTGGTTCCAAAATTAGCTATGACAAAGACAAGCAGCTGATAGCTATTGAGTCCAACTCCGAGCTCAAGCTTGAAACCATTGTCGGCACGCTAGAATCGAAGTTTATCAAACGTGGTCTGAACCTTAAGCATATGGATAAATCTCAAGAAATCACTCAGTCCTCAATGGTCTATAAGAAATCTATTCCGTTGGTTCAGGGGCTCGACCAAGATAAGGCCAAAAAAATTACCAAGCTAATTCGCGATACTTATCCTAAGGTAAAAACTCAAATCCAAGGCGAGGAAGTTCGAGTTACATCGGCCTCAAAAGATGATTTACAAAATGTAATGCAACTACTAAAGGGCGCAGATTTAGATATGCCACTTAGTTTCACAAACTTTCGTTAAACAGATTGTGCTTTTAATGGCGCTCAATATCTGTTTAAATAAGGGTATCAATAAAAGTTCTTAAATACTCTTGACATGTTCGCTCAATGTTCGGTATGATAAATATATATTAACCAAAACAAGGAGAGAACATGCCAGCAGAAACAGTTACCAAACAGGAGGATAAGGTGAGTACAGCTTCAAACAACAAGGAAAAGGCTGCCCGGCTTAAGGCCGTAGAGCTAGCGGTAGAGCAGATTGAGCGCCAGTTTGGGCAGGGCTCAATAATGAAATTAGGCGAGGGTATGAAGGTCGCCGTCGAAACTATATCAACGGGCAGCTTGTCGCTAGATATAGCCCTAGGTGGCGGTTTGCCACAGGGCCGAATTATAGAAATCTACGGCCCAGAATCAAGTGGTAAAACTACCCTGGCTTTGCATGCCGTAGCAGAGGTTCAAAAGCGTGGCGGTCTAGCCGCTTTTATCGACGCCGAGCATGCTGTCGATCCAGAATATGCTGCCAAGATTGGCATTAAGCTAGATGACCTTTTGATATCCCAGCCAGATACCGGGGAGCAAGCTCTAGAAATCTGTGAAACTCTAGTACGCAGCGGAGCAGTTGATATTATAGTTATCGATTCCGTGGCTGCGCTTGTACCGCGCGCTGAAATCGAAGGAGATATGGGGGATAGCCATATGGGTCTGCAAGCTCGTTTAATGAGTCAGGCTCTGCGTAAGCTGACGGGGGTAATAGCTAAATCTAAAACTACCGTAATTTTTATCAATCAATTGCGCATGAAGATAGGCGTTATGTTCGGCAATCCAGAAACTACGTCAGGCGGTCAGGCTCTTAAGTTTTACGCTTCTGTACGGCTAGATATTCGTCGCTCGGAGATACTCAAAGACGGCGATAGCGTTATCGGTAATCATGTCAAAGTTAAGGTCGTCAAAAACAAGGTTGCGGCACCGTTCAAGGTCGCGGAATTCGATATTATGTACAACGAAGGCATCAGTACCGCCGGCGATATCATTGATCTTGCAGTTAAAGAAAATCTTATCATCAAATCAGGTGCTTGGTATGCCTATAAAGACGAAAAGATTGGGCAGGGCAGAGAGGCCGCTAAGCAGTTCTTAAAGGACCACCCTAAGGTTTTGCAGGAACTCGACAAAACTATCCGTTCGCGCACCTTCGGCAAATAACCCACAATGCCTACTATTACCAAAATTTCTCCTCAAAAAAAACGACAGGGATACTATAATATATTCATAGATGGCAAGTACTCGCTGGCATTATCAGAGCTAGATTTAGCAATATTTGGTTTGAGCATCAATCAATTTATTAATGATAGCTATCTGCTTGAGCTTAAAAATGCCCAGACGCAAGCTAAGAGCTACTATTTTGCCCTTAGCTATTTAGCCCTCCGTCCTCGTAGCATACTAGAAGTTAAAAATTACTTAATAACCCGCAGAGCTATCAGCCCCACCGATACTGACAAAACTATTAGTAGACTACTATCCGAAAAGTACCTTGATGATAATGCTTTTGCTGAGATGTGGGTCCGCAATAGAACACTACTGAGTCCCAAATCACTACCAGCATTAAGAATGGAGCTAGCCAGCAAGGGCATCGATAAAGCCATCATTGATAATGTTTTATTATCCATCGATGAGGATTCGCAGCTTAGCCTTTTGAGCAGTGTAATCGAAAAAAAGTTTAGGCAAACAAAATACCAAGACCAGAAAAAACTTCTAGCATATTTATCTGGGCAGGGTTTTAGCTACCATTTAGTTAAAAAAGCATTTGAGAGGCTAGCTCTTTTTGAGAATAAGCCTTAGTACTACCAGCGTTAAAATTAACCAAATTGTTATAACTAACAAGCACACCTCCGTTACAGAATATTATAGTTATGTTTAGCTAAGCAGGCAATACTTTTACAGCTGTACGCTTAGTATTGAGTTTTGTTCTTGTTTTGGCTTTTACTTTTGCCCGTACGCAGGAGTCCTTAACAATAACCGTGCTGCCTTTTACTTCAATTACAGCTGAGCGGTCAATTATGAGGCTGGCTTGTAATATTCGTTGCGGGAAGCCTGCCCTGATGTGCATTTTAGTTAGATGCCAGTTAGATAAATCGTAGGCAAAGTCCTTGACGGTACCGACTTTTACTCCAGACCTAGTCATAACCTTCGCTCCTAGCAATGTATATTTAGATTTTATTAACTCTCGTTGACGGATTAAGTCTTCAGTTTCCATGATGTCATCTTGGGATCTAATGGTAATATGGCCCGGGAGCCCCATTAGTATGTCACTAGTTAGTATGTACCTTTCGGAGTTGTTACCCACAAGTTTTACGATAATTATTTCAATTTTAAGATTATCCTTGTTAATGAGCCAACTGCTAGCAACAGCTACGCACGCACCATCGTGTACGCTAAATACCTTCTTACCAACCAATGATGAAATCAGTATCGACATACTGCTAATTATAACCGTATTATTGGTTTTTGTTGATAAAATAATTAACAGGTTAGCAATCTTGACTATAAGCTTAAAATAAGCTAGAATTATCAGGTTAAATAAATTAACCTTTTTGCTCCGATTAGTAAAAGTTGGAGACGATTTCGCAGCTAAAGCGAATGGGCCAAAGAGAGGAGAACTATTATGCGCAATTACGAAATTGCAATGGTACTGCACCCAGATTTAGAAATAGACCTGGCAACAACACTAGAAAAGATAGAAGCTGTCTTTACTAAGTATGGTGCTAAAATTACCAAAAAAGATAATTGGGGTAAACGCAAACTTGCTTATCAGCTCAAAAAGCAAGATTGGGGCATTTACGTTTTTTACGAAATATCTATTGACCCTTCGAAGGTCAGCAAAATCAACCAAGTCCTAAGAATTACCGAAGAGGTAATGCGCTATCTTATCGTGTCGCTAGAGAACCTCCGCTACATTACTGCCCCCAGCAAGACACCTCAAGTTAAGGCTAAAGAAAACGATAAAAAGCCCGAGTTAATTAAGAGTGAAGGGAGTGAGTAATGGCAAAGGATTTTAATCAAGCTATTGTAATGGGTAATTTGACGCGTGATCCAGAAATGCGCACTACGCCAAGTGGCCAAAATGTTACATCATTTAGCATCGCAACTAATCGTAGCTGGCAGGATCAAAGCGGGGAAAAGAAAGACGCCGTTGAATACCACAATGTAGTTGCTTGGGGCAAGCTAGGTGAGCTAGTTGATACTTATCTTAAAAAAGGCCGCAAAGCATTGGTACTAGGTCGTTTACAGACACGGAGCTGGGAAGCCGAAGATGGTTCAAAAAGACAACGCACTGAAATAGTAGCAAGCGATATCAACTTTGTCGGCGGTCAATCCGAGGGAAGCAGTTTTACTGATAACAACACTGCTGCGCAAAAACCTAGCAAAACTAAAGACACACCGGTAGAGGATCTCGGCGAGGGCGAAATTAACCTAGACGATATCCCGTTCTAAAGAAAGAAACTACTATGGCAGAATTTTATAAAATTAAGCAGAATAAAATATATAACGAAGAAATCCAGTATTTTGACTACAAGGATATTAAGACTCTACAAAAATACATTAACAGCTCCGGCAAAATAGATCCGCGTAAAAAGACTGGTGCCAGCATGAAGCACCAGCGCATGTTGGCAGTTGCTTTAAAACGAGCTAGGCATTTAGCCCTATTGCCATTTGTAGTTAAGTAAAATGTATGGAGTAACAGATTTACGCAAGGACACGCTAATAGATATTGACGGCGTGCCCTATAAGGTGCTCGAGTACGCCCAAAAGCAGATGGGGCGCGGCGGAAGTATCGTCAATACCAAACTCAAAAACCTCATTACGGGGCAAGTTATCGACAAGACTTTCAAAAATGTTGAGAAGGTCAAGCCAGCCGCAATCGATCGCCAAGCGGTGCAATTTCTGTATAGCGGAGCCGGCAAGATGAGTGTTATGGACCAAGCTAGCTACGAGACCATCGAGCTAGATTTGTCACTTGATACAAATATACCCAAGTACATCATAGAGGGGGGTATAATTGAAGCCCTAACATACGACGATAAAATAATTGGTTTTGCTTGGCCCAAAAGCGTCACCCTCAAGGTAGTTAGTGCGCCAGGTGCTGATAGGGGGAACAGCTCGAGCGCCAGCACCAAAGAGGTAACACTCGAAACGGGCCTAAATATTCAGGCCCCGCAGTTTATCAAGCAAGGCGACATCATCAAAGTTGACACCCGTAGTGCAACTTATATTGAGCGCGCCAAATAGCTTGCCTTGTTTTAGTTGTGCCTAAAGATGGCAACATCGCCGTCTTTGAACTTATAATCCTTGCCTTCAATGCGAGTATTGCCTGACTCGCCAGCACCAACCCAACCTCCGTTCTGCACGAAATCCTCGTAGCTTACTATCTCGGCCTTTATAAAACCTTTTTCGAAATCGCCATGAATTACCCCAGCCGCCTGCGGGGCAAGTGTGCCACTACGGATTGTCCAGGCCCGCGACTCCTGCTCGCCGCTGGTGAAGTAGCTAATAAAGCCGAGCGTTTCGTACCCCAGCCTGATGAGGCTATCTAGCCCAGATTCCGCTTGCCCTAGCGACTGCAATAGCTCATTAGCTTCGAGGCTGCTCAAATCCATCAATTGGGCTTCGGTTTCGGCCGATAGAAAGACGCTAGGGTTGGGTGAAACTAGCTCAGCTAGGGTCTGCTTAATATTATCGTTACCCAAATCGTTTTCGTTAATATTGAACACATAAATAAACTTCTTGGCGGTCAAAAGCTGGAGGTCTTTGATTGTGTTTAAATCAATTTCTTCGGTATGCTCTGAAAGTAGTTCGGTTTTATCTAGCAAGGTTTCGGCCTTTTTTAGTGCCTGTAAGGTTTCAATGAGCTTAGGGTTGGTTTTGAGTTCTTTTTCGGTGCGCGCCAGGCGGCTCTGAACCGACACAATATCCGCCAAGCACAGTTCGGTGCGGATAATATCAATGTCTCGCTGGGGGTCAATATGCCCCTCAACATGCACAATGTCGTTACTCTCAAAAGCGCGCACCACCTGCACAATCACATTATTATCACGAATATGACTCAAAAACTTATTGCCCAGCCCAGCCCCACCCGAAGCACCCTTGACAATCCCGGCAATATCAATAAATGTGCAGCTGGCTGGTACAACTTTAGCCGATTTACTGATTGTGGCGAGCCTGTCAACCCGTTCATCGGGTACATTAACCACCCCAACATTGGGCTCAATGGTGGCGAAAGGGTAGTTGGCCGCCAGCACGCGGTTTTTGGTGAGGGCATTAAATAGGGTTGATTTACCAACATTTGGTAGCCCCACAATGCCGATACTTAACGACATAGTTTGTACTCTGGCATAAGATGTAATTATACCAGCTCTAGGGTATGGCTGCTATTATTATTATTATTTTCTAATTTTAAGCATATGGGGTATAACCGCCTGTATTAAGAGCGTACAATGCTAAACAATAATCTTAATCAATCAAAAACGACGTTAGCGCCATTAAAAAAACTCATTATATGATTATACTTATGTTATAATCGTTTTAATTAAAGAGAGTGGAGCAAAAAACAGTGGGAGACAGTATGAACCAACAAAACCCCAACGGTGCCGGCAGTATCGCGCAGCCGGTGGATGTTAAAAAATCTAAAAACACCAAACGGGCTCTTAAGCTTTTCGCGCTGTTGATTATTTTCATAGGCCTAATAGCCGGTGGCTATTTAGGTTACAAGTACTATAAGAGTAGTCAAAAATCTAACACACCTATGGGCACTAGTGAGGCAAAATATGTAAAGGATATGCTGGGTTCAGATAGTAAAGAAGCAACAAAGGAATATCTAGTAGAGAAGTACTCCCAGGCATATGGTGTATCTCTACACAATACTTCAAATACTAACCCAGTATATTGGGATAAAGCTAAAGTAGATGATGCGTACACGACTCTACTGTACGTAAATAAGATGGGTTCTTTTGCACAAACACTTCAGTACCTTGCATTGCTAGAACGCGCCAAAGTAGGCGGAGTTGATATCGACAACAACAGCTATGGGATAGACCAAAAAACGAGAGATGAAATCTATAAGTCCGCCATGCAGGAATCGGCAAAGGCACTAGAGCAAAAGGAGACAGGCAATTGAGAACTGCACATAAATTATTGTTATCATTATTATTTATTGTACTTTCTTGTGGTATGTTTTTTGCTATGCACAAAACCTCCCACGCCGCATGGCAGGTAACAAGCACCTCTGCATCGCCAGCAGCATATCGAGTATACTGCAACGCAAATTATTCACCTTATAACGAGTACCACGGTTTTGCTGTAAATGTTTCAAACTTGAGCTTTGATGTCACAACTGGCACTTTTGTATATACTGTTAACCTAAAGTGGAGTCGTTGCACGGTCGATGCTAATCTCACTAGAGCATATGCAATTTTTGGCACAGCTAGTATTTGCCCCATCTCTGGTTATTACGGCCCAAACGGCACAGTAACTGACTGTGTAAAATACATAGGGAACCCAGCATATTCCCCGCCAAGTAATTTAGTCTGTTCTTCATACGGTGGTATTGCTACAGATGCTGCTTGCCTGCAAGACGGCACCACTGCGTCGATAATTTCCCAAAATGAACCTATATTTGCGTACGGCACAACGCCCGCCGAGACTAAATCATATGCGCTGAGCTTTACGATACCAGACTGGGCAACGGTAAGGGCTTATAATACATCACATTCATTCACCGCAAGCATGTGCCAATACTTTAAAAGGATATATGGGCCTACTTATGTACTTTCAATTGTAGATGTTGATAGCTGTGCTGATATAGTAGTTTCTGCATCTTGGAGCGACCCTACAACTACTAATAACCACACCCCCGTAGGGGATCTAGTGGTTACGCCTTGCAGTATTGCCAACGCTAGTGCTGGCAGACTAACAGGGTGGGCTTTGGACAAGGATAGCCCAACAGAACCAATGAGCATTGATGTTTATGACCGGGCCTATGTGCAGGGCGATGAAAACACTAGTCACTTCCTAGGGCGCTATGTAACAAATATTA
>SICO01000017.1 GCA_009691435.1 Candidatus Saccharimonadota bacterium
CGGAACGGATAAAATAATAATACATTTTTAGTGATTTGTCAAGTTTCCGTTTTGGTCAAAAAGCATTACAATTATACATATGAATTACCATAGTATTACTAAGGCCAGCTATAAGAAGATAAAGATGTTTGCCGTTATTGTCTGGAGGTTCTTGTGAATCGTCTAGTCGTCGGTAACTGGAAAATGAATATGAACTTAAGGCAGACCGAAACGTTGATTACGAGGCTTAGGCAGCAAATTACCGCACCAACCGCTTCGGTAGTGTTATGTCCGAGTTTCGTGAGTTTAGCAAAAGCCCAAGAAATTATCTTATCCCATAAGACTTTTTTACAACTCGGCGCACAGAATATTAATGATAACGACGAAGGAGCCTTTACGGGAGAAGTAGCTGGCCCAATGCTCAAGGGTTTAGTTAAGTATTGTATCGTGGGCCATTCCGAGAGACGCATAATATACCAAGAAGATAATGAATTGATAGCCCGCAAAGTAGCAGCCTGTATACGTAACAAATTAACCCCAATATTATGCGTTGGCGAAACTACCAATGCCCGCCAAGATGGCCTGGCGCAGCGTACAGTATTAGATCAACTCGAAACGAACCTGTCAGAGATTACCCGTGATGAAGCCAGTAATCTGGTTATTGCCTATGAGCCAGTCTGGGCGATTGGTTCTGGGGTTAATGCCGAACCAAGCATTGTGCAGGCAATGACCTTAACAATCCATCAGTATTTGTTCAATAAGTATGGCCAAGCAATTGCCGACAAGATAGCAATTCTTTATGGCGGTAGTACCAATGTCGATAACGCCAGCGCCTATTTAGGACTTCATAAAGTTGGCGGGTTATTGGTGGGCGGAGCCAGCCTCAATTACAAAGAATTTAGCAGTATTTGCCAATTATAATCTGGTCATAAGCCCGTCCTAGGTCTATAATAGGACTTAAGACATTAAGGAGTAAAAATGACCGAACTTAGTTATGGCGAAAAAGCGCCCGAAATTATTAATTTGGTAATAGAAATTCGCAAGGGCGAAAAGAATAAGTATGAGTTTGATAAAGCAACTGGCCGGCTTTTTCTAGATAGAGTCAATGCTACTACTTTAGGCTACCCAACTGATTACGGCTATGTGCCAAGCACTCTGTGCGGAGATGGCGACCCACTCGACGGACTACTGATCATTGATGAGTCTGTACCACACGGCACAGTCGTGCCTGCTCGGCCGATTGGCGTACTCTACTTGGTAGACAACAATGAGGCAGATGAAAAGTTAATTTGTGTGCCAGCTGATGATATTAGCAAGGACCATATTAAGGACCTAGCCGATCTTGGTGAAAACTTCCAGAAAACAGTAGAGCATTTTTATAGCCACTATAAAGATTGGAAAAACGGCTGGCAAGGCGTAGCAATGAAATTCAATGGCTGGGGCGATGCAAAAGCTGCTAAGCAGGTTATAACCCAAAGTATTGAATCGGCTAAAAACAAATAATCTAGCTATTAATAATTACAACCACTGTAGTAAGGCATATAGATGAAGAACATATTTGAGGGCTTAAATAAAGCTCAAGCTGAGGCCGTTGAAGTAACCGACGGCCCAATCCTAATGTTGGCAGGGGCGGGGAGTGGCAAGACCAAAGCTCTCACCCACCGTATGGCTTATTTAGTAGGGGATAAAAAAGTTGCCCCAACCAGCATCTTAGCAGTGACTTTTACCAACAAAGCAGCTGGCGAGATGCGCTCTAGAGTTGCACGTTTGCTAGGCTTTGAGGACCCAACTGCCAACCCTTTGCCTTTTTTAGGCACCTTCCATTCTATCGCCAACCGTATCTTGCGCAGAGAAGCCGATAAGTTAGGGCTAACAAGCAGCTTTTTGATTTATGATGCTGCCGATACGCAATCGCTCATAAAAAAGATTCTAAAATCCTTGCATATAGATGACCGTTCTATTACCCCATCCGGGATTGCTTGGGCGATATCTTCGGCCAAAAATGAACTAATTGAGCCAACCCAATACCGCACAATGGCTAGCACTAAGTTGCAGTTAATCGCAGCCGATATCTACCCTATTTACCAGAGAGAGATGATTAAATCTAAGGCGCTAGACTTTGATGATTTAATAATGGAGCTAGTAAAATTATTTAAAAATGAGCCTGATGTATTAAAAAAATACCAGCAACAATTTCGCTATATATTAGTAGATGAGTACCAGGATACAAATCACGCCCAGTACCAGCTAATTAAATTACTCGCCGCACTGCATCATAATCTATGCGTGGTTGGGGATGATTGGCAAAGCATTTATTCTTGGCGAGGGGCAAACTTCCAGAATATTTTAAATTTTGAATCAGATTATCCAGAGGCAAAAATAATAAAATTAGAACAAAACTACCGCTCCACGCAACTAATATTAGATGCTGCCCACAGCGTTATCGCTAAGAACATGAGCAAAAGCAGTAAGCAACTATGGACAAATCTTGGTCTTGGCGAAAAAGTTCATGTCTTGAGTGTTAGTGATGAATTGGCCGAAGGACGCACGATTATTCAAACCATAGATAGGCTCCGCAATCTTAACCCTAAATTGAAGCTCAGTGATTTCGCTGTGCTATATAGGACCAATGCTCAATCTAGGAGTTTAGAGGAAAGCTTTTTGCAGTATAATATCCCATATCAGATAGTTGGCGGAACTCGGTTTTATGACCGCCGTGAAGTAAAGGATATTTTGGCGTATATGAGGGTAATATTTCAGCCCAATGACTTAGTCAGCCTAACTAGAATATTAAATGTACCAACCAGAGGGATCGGTGCTAAAAGTGTCTCGGCTGTTATTGAGCATATTGATAAGCATGAAGCGGATACCATAGAGGCCTTACTAGACCCCAGCAAGATAGCTAACTTGAGGGGTAAGGCGTTAATTGAGCTTAAAAATCTTGGTATGATTTTACATGATTTACGCCAGCACCAAGATTGGAGTATTTATGAGCTAATGGACACCTTAATAAAGCGCATAGAATATATGGATTACTTGCAAGATGGGACGATTTCGGCCGTGGATAGAATAGAAAATGTACAGGAATTATTAGGTGTTGTTAAGGTTCATCAGGGTATGGATTTAGAGACTTTTTTAACGGAGATTGCTTTAGTATCCGATATAGATTCGCTAGACGCCTTGAAGGATACAGTCAGTATGATGACTCTGCATGCCGCCAAAGGATTAGAGTTTGAAGCCGTTTTTATGGCAGGGATGGAGGAGGCAATATTCCCGCATTCTAGAACATTTTTTGAGCCTGAAGAGCTAGAGGAAGAGCGCCGACTTTGTTATGTTGGCATGACGCGCGCCAAACAACAGCTGTATTTGTTGCACGCCAACTCCCGAATGCTCTATGGCAATACTCAGCACAATGTATCGTCAAGATTTATTTCTGATATTCCAGAGGAGCTAATAGACCAGCCAGTTGGCTCTACCGGTGATACTATTGGGCGCATAGCTAGACAGACATTTGATGATGATTTTCCCGACGAGGTTGATAAGGCCAACGTTACCAAAGGAGATAAGGTCATTCACCCTAAGTTCGGCAAGGGCATTGTGCAAAACATCAATAAGTCAGAAGTAATAGTTAAGTTTACCTCTGATGGAATTAAAAATCTAAATTTACAATACGCACCCTTAAGAAAAATTTAATTTAGTTTACACCTGGTAGTTGAGCAATTTAATTGTTCATAAGTGGTTTGACAAGCACTAGCAAGTAAAGCTAAAATAGCTTCATACACACAAACAAAAACAAAAGTCTTTTTAGATTATTAATCAAAGAGGCTTATTATTTTACCAAATTTTCGACTTAACCCTGTGCATCGCAGATATCGTAATATATCCTCTAGCAACACTACAAAACACCGTCCGGTATTCAGTGTTTCGGTTGTTTTAGTATTATTTTTATTTGTAATGTTTTCGCTTTTCTTTGGTCAGTCTCAGGTTTCTGTTCGCAATGTTGCCTTTGCAGAAGGCAAAACTTTACTTACTATCTTTGCTGATGACCACAAAAAGACCATCGCTACCGATGCTAAAACAATTGGCGAAGCGTTAGAGCAAGCTGGCGTAGTACTAGGGCAAGGCGATGTGGTAGAACCAGCCGCCACGACCCAAATCAACCAACCTTTTTATAACGCCAATGTCTATAGAGCTTACCCATCTTTAATCATCGATGGTGGCACCAAAACAATTGTTATGAGCGGCTATCGCAGCGCCCGGCAGGTTGTGGAGTCGTCCAATGTCAAGCTCTATAGTGAAGATAAAGTATCCATCGACAGGAGCGACAATTTTGCCGGCGATGAAGTCGTCGGCCAGCGTATTATGATTGATAGGGCTACTCCCGTTAAAGTTACGATTGGCAAGAAAACTTTCGAAATGAGAACCTGGAAGCCAACCGTTGGCGAGTTCTTGAGCGAAAAAGGGATTCGTGTTTTGGAGTCTGACCTAGAAGCATTAAAATTCTCTGATAAAATTTACAACAATATAAATATTAAAGTATCCAAACTAACCCAAGATGTTATCCAGCTAAAAGAAGCGATAGAACCAGAAACTACCTACAAGGATGACCCCAGTAAGCCAACCTCCTACCGACTAACAGAATCAGAAGGTAAGCCAGGCGAAAAACTTGTTAGCTATATCGTAAGCCGAAAGGGCGATATCGAGTTGAGTAGGCAAAAAATTGAAGAGAAGGTAATCTTAGCAGCTGTGCCTAAAACTGTCGTTCGTGGTACAAAAGTAGATGCTATCGGAGATAATGCCCAGCTTCTCTACAAGCTGAGAATGTGTGAAACTGGAGGCAGATATGATGCCAATACTGGTAACGGATATTATGGCGCATACCAATTTTCGGCAGCCACATGGAATCGCTGGAATACAGGCTATGCCAGAGCTGATTTAGCCCCGCCAGAAGTTCAGGATACTTATGTTCTCAAAAATACACTCGCTAGCAAAGGCGGTTTCTGGAGCCAGCACCCAGGCTGCTCTGTAAAACTCGGGCTACCTAAATTCCCCCTTTAGAAGTAAAATAGCTAAATGAAAGCCAAGAAAAGTTTTGGGCAGAATTGGCTCAAAGATGATGAGGTAATTGAAGAAATTATTAAGTCGGCCAATATTACCGACCAGGATACAATCCTTGAGGTCGGCCCTGGTTTAGGTGCACTAACCCGTCAACTCATCAAGACCAAAGCTAATATCGTGGCGGTCGAAGCCGATGCCGAGCTAATACCACGCCTACAGAGGATGTTCCAAGATTCGCGCAACTTCCAGCTCGTGCCAGCCGATATCCTCAAGTACGACTACAGCTTGTTGCCTAAAGGTTATAAGGTAGTGGCAAATATCCCTTACTACTTAACTTCTAAACTTATTAGAAATTTTTTAGAATCTAGCAACAAACCAAGCGAGATGACCCTAATGGTCCAAAAAGAAGTCGCCGAGAGGATTGTCGCTGGGCCCGGCAAGATGTCGGTACTATCATTTTCTGTTCAATATTATGCTACTGCGCAGGTTGTATTAAGTGTACCAAAAGAATTTTTTGAGCCCATACCCAAAGTTGACTCAGCAGTTATTAAGATTGTATTACTTGCGAAGCCTTTGTTTAGCGCGGATTCAAAAAAACTTTTTAGGCTTGTTAAGGCAGGCTTTGGCGAAAAGCGTAAGATGCTTCATAACAGCCTCGCTGGTGGGCTTGATTTGACGCCCAATGATACTACTAAGCTTTTACAAACCGCAAAGCTCTCACCGCCTACTAGGGCCCAAGAACTTTCTATGCAAGACTGGGATAGCCTATTACAATCTGCCATTGCACTAGGCCTTATTTAGCCTAAAGCACTAAAATAAATATTTAAGTAATTGCTTATGTTAAAATAAAGCATATGGGTTATCTTAAAAGATTACACCGCCCGGTAAGAACATTGTTATTAGTATTGCTCGGTCTCGGGTTTATATTGTTGGCATTTTTACCTCACCCCACGAGGGCCGATAATAATTTTACATATAATATTGATGTCAATTATTATGTGGCCGCAGCCGGGCCAACATTTGTCAATGAAACTTATAATATTATCAATAATACCTCGGGGCAGTATCTAGATAGTATTAAAATATCCGCCCCATCTGCCAATATAGCTAATCTAAAGGTTTATTATACTGACGGTGGCAGTATTCCTTTTACGACCGAGACGATTTCACAGGGGTCGCTGGGTTTTCAATACTCTTACACCCAAATTAAGATTGATTTTAATAAAGCTAATTATGGCGCCGGTCTTAAGTGGGGTTTTGTAGTAGAGTATTCGGTATCGGATTTGGTCGAAAACAAGGGCCGGGCTAATGTTGTTTATATCCCAGGCATATCCGCTAGTAGCACCGAGAACTATCATGTTAGCCTGACCGTACCGGCCGATTATGGCAATGTTCATGGTTTTGGAGTGGAGCCCAAACAATCTACTAATGAGAATGGAACAAAAACTTATTCTTTCAACCAGAAGGACTTAATTAACAACTCGGTCCAACTTTTGTTTGGCGACTCCACTACCTATAAGGTCAACTTTATTTATCCACTTGAAAATAATACAGGTTTGCCCAAAAGCGTTGATATTACATTGCCCCCTACTACTGCTTCTCAGACAGTATTTATTGAGAGCATTAACCCTAAGCCTAAATCAACTAGAGTTGATGTTGACGGCAATGTTATCGTAGCTTACAGCCTAGCACCTAATAGCAAGCTAGACGTTGTGGTTGATGTCTTGGCTGATGTTCAATTTATTGATTATGATTTTTCTAAAAGTGGGACACTAAGTGATATTCCTGCCAATCTTGTAACAAAATATACTAAAGCTACTAAGTATTGGGATAGCGATAACCCAGAGATTATCAAAAAAGCCAAGGAGCTTACTGCCGGCAAGAATACGGTAGCTGAAAAAATAGAAGCAATTAACAAGTATGTCATTAGTACCCTAGATTATAATATCGCAAAAATTGAATATAATATCAGGCAGGGGGCATTAAAGGCCTATCAGAACCCCAGCAACGTTGTTTGTCTGGAGTACTCCGATTTGATGATTGCATTGCTAAGAGCAGCCGGCATACCAGCACGGATGCCAGTGGGTTACGGCTATTCTGGCAACCTCAAGCAATCGAGCGCAGTTAGTGACTCGCTTCATTCTTGGGTTGATGCCTATGTGCCAAACCTCGGCTGGGTTAATTTAGATCCAACCTGGGGCGAAAAGTTCAACAACTTCGGTATTAGCGATATCGACCATTTGGCTTTCGCTATTTGGGGCGAGAGTGATTCGGCCCCATCAGCCATAACTGTCAACGGCAAAGATGCCAATTACCAGTACGAAAATGTTAAGCTCGAATATACTTCTATTCAGCCCAAGGTATCAAACGACGCCAAGCTCAGTTCTACCAAATGGATAATTTTGCCATTTTTATCTATCGTTCAGTACTCCGGCACTACATCTAGTAATTCGTCGGCTTTTGATTTGCGGCTACAACTCAGTGAAGGTTCAAAAAAATTAACTGCGAATTTAGGGTCAAAGGCCCCAGCTCAAAAAATTTCTGGTATATTGTTTGATTTCGGCTTGAGCTTTGCCATGACCGCTAAGCTAGATTTAACGGCTACCAGCCCAGCAGGAGTTTTAGCCACGACGCAAACTTCAAATAATTATCTGCCACTTATTATAATTATTATTTTAGTTTCTGTTATTATCATCTGGAGAGTGATAAAATTACGAAATACAAAAAGGCCCGAGCTAGAAGCTCCGAAGGATTTAACAGATGAAACAAAACCACAACAATAATCAACCTAATAATAAACCTAGCAATCAACCCAAGCAGAGCTTTTATGTAACAACCTCAATAGCTTATGCTAATGCCAAGCCCCATATTGGCTATGCCATGGAGCTTTTGCAGGCCGACACGCTGGCTAGGTATTATCGTCAGGCTGGCCAAGATACTTACTTTATAACCGGCACCGACGAATACGGCCAAAAACTCAAAGAAGCCGCCGCCAAGCATGGCACCCCAACCCAAGAATACGTCGATACGCTCAGCCAAGACTTCATGGCCCTAACCAAGCTTTTGGGCTTGAGCAACGACAAGTTTGTCCGAACAACAGATGCCGGCCACAAGCTTTCGGCTCAAAAACTCTGGCTGGCTTGTGAGAGTGATATCTACAAAGGCCAGTACAAGGGCCTATATTGTGTTGGCCACGAAGCTTTTATAAAAGAATCCGAGCTCGCAGACGGCGTCTGCCCAGACCACAAGACCAAACCCCAAGAGCTCGAGCTAGAGAGCTACTTTTTTGCCCTGTCTAAATACGCCAACCAGCTCGAAGCTATAATAGAGTCTGGCGAGCTTAAGATTGTTCCTCAAAAGCGCCGTAACGAAATGCTCGGGTTCTTGCGCTCTGGGCTAGAAGACATTAGTATATCTCGGCCCAAAAGCCAGCTAGAGTGGGGAATCGAGGTGCCAAACGACCCGGACCATGTGATGTATGTTTGGTTCGACGCTCTGAGCAATTATATTTCGGCTATCGGCTACGAAAGCGACCCCCAGCAATTCGCGAGATTCTGGCCGGCCAATGTGCATGTTGTGGGCAAAGACATCATTCGCTTTCATTGCTTGCTGTGGCCAGCGATGCTACTAAGTGCCGGCCTCGAGACCCCTAAGGCAATTTTTGCGCACAGCTTTATCACTAGCGACGGCCAAAAAATGAGTAAAAGCCTGGGCTATGTCATAGACCCAATCGACTACGCCAATTCTTACGGGGTCGATGCCTTGCGCTACTATTTACTTCGGTACATACCTAGCTACAACGATGGTGACTTTTCGCTCGACAGATTCGAAGAAGTCTATAATGCCGACCTGGCTAACAACCTTGGCAACCTGGTATCGAGAGTTTCAGCGATGCTCGTAAAGTACAACGATGGCAAATACGATATTGTATCGCCCAAGACCGAGATCGATGTATCTGGCCTGGTGGCCGAATTTAGATTCGACAAATGCCTGGAGCAAATTTTTGCTAGGCTCGATAGTCTTAATGTGGCGATTGACACCAACAAGCCCTGGGAGCTTGCCAAAACCAACCCAACTAAGACAGTGGAGTTTTTGTCGGCTATGGCGGGGGAGCTAACCCAAGTGGCCAGTGCTCTGGCACCGTTTTTGCCCGAAACTTCTCAAAAAATCTTAGCAGTTTTTGATGCCGGCAAAATAGCACCAAGCCCGCAAGTGCTGTTCCCGCGTATCGATTAATCCTAAACCCAAATTCAAACTAGAAAAAATCAAACCCCTTACGCCTA
>SICO01000018.1 GCA_009691435.1 Candidatus Saccharimonadota bacterium
CAGCCATTGCCTGGACTGCCCAGCACTAATTTGCTAGCTCCCGAAGAAGTTACTTATAATGACTCAGCACCTGACTCAGCTTACAATGCCGCCGAAGCGCTGATTGATAATTCCGAACAAGACACCAAGCCAGACACCAAGCCAGACACTGCTGCAGCTGCCAATAGCGGAGATACCTTTACAAGCGGATTGGTTAAGATAACTCCTGACAAACCGACTTCCGACGAACCAGCTCCCGAAACTCCTATTACAGGCACACCTCACAAGTTTGAGCCAGTCAAAATTA
This sequence comes from Candidatus Saccharimonadota bacterium, assembly GCA_009691435.1. Taxonomy (GTDB): domain Bacteria; phylum Patescibacteriota; class Saccharimonadia; order CAILAD01; family BJGX01; genus SICB01. Next base: position 287 of record SICO01000018.1, read on the forward strand.
ATGTCATGGGCGACGACTCTAACGACACATTACCTTATCCTATCGATCAGTCAAATGGTGGCACTAGTAGCCCTGAAGTACCAGTGATTGCGCCGTATATTGCACCATTCAAACCAGAAGAAATGTTAAAAGATAAAGGCAGTGATGATGCCATCGGCACCGGTACAATAACCCCCGGCACAATTAAAGCTAGCGACGACGAAGGCGAGAGCAGCAGCACTAATTCCGAAAATAGCGCAAGCAGCAGCGATGACGACACAGAAAATCCCGAAGCCGATACAAGCGCTGGAAGCTCAGATACCGTTGGCAAATCCTCCGAAACTAAATCTGACAAGGCAAAGGAGCCCTCTAGTACGGGCGCATCTATCCACCGCCTGTTCCCAGATGACGAGCCATATATAGAGGAAACTGATGACCTTGCGGGTGACAAGCTCAATAGTATTTTGAACGCCTGGGAAGACAGTAAACGAAAGTACAAGGGTGATCTTGAAAAATTTAGGGAGTTCCTAAGGGGCAACACCCTCGAAGATGACAAAGTTGCCTTAGACGCCAAAAAAGTTGCCTTAGACGCCAAAATAGCCAAGAGGGAACAACTAGAAGCCGATGTCGTAGCTAGGCTCAAAGAGCTTGATGTACTATAGGCTTAATTTAAGTAATTAATAAATTTATATAACTTCAATACTAGGGTTAGCACTTAGCTTCAGCGGATCACTAGCTATGTCTTTTTGTGACATTTGGTAGGCCAGGGCACCAATCATGGCGGCGTTGTCAGTACAAAGTATTGGTGGCACAAAGATAGCTTCAGGAATGACAGCAGTAATTTCAGCTCTTAAATGTTCATTACACGCTACGCCACCACCTATTACAACTGATTTGGGCTGATATTGTAGATAAGCCCGATGTGTCTGTCGGACCAAGGCGGTAACTACTGCTTTTTGAAACGATGCCGAGATGTCAGCTATCGCCTGGCTATCTAGTTTGTAGCTTTTGGTGCCTTCACTCGCGCCTGGGCTCACTCCTGTAATCTGCTGTACTTGTCGTAGTACGGCGGTCTTTAAGCCTGAGAAGCTAAAGTTGAAGCTAGATTTGCCTAAATTAGCTATTGGGAACTTGTAGGCATTTTCATTGCCGTTCTCGGCTGCTTTAGACAGCGCAGGGCCGCCTGGGTAACTAAGCCCAAGCAGTTTAGCCACTTTATCAAAAGCTTCTCCAGCGGCGTCGTCGAGCGTCTCACCGATAACTTTGCGATTGAGATCTTCGCTGAATAGCGCAAGGGTTGTGTGTCCTCCTGATACCGTCAGGGCCAGCATCGGGAATGCTGGCTTTTTTTCAGTTAAAAAGGCTGCAAAGGCGTGTGCCCAAGTATGGTTGACACCAATTAGTGGTTTATTTTTTGTAATCGCCAAAGTCTTTGCTGTCATTACACCAATTAGTAATGAGCCAATTAGCCCTGGACCTTTAGTAACTGCGATGGCATCGATATCATCCCAACTAAGGCCGGCACTAGCTAGGGATTTTTCTATGACTGGGATTATAACCTCAATGTGTGAACGGGCGGCTACTTCAGGTACCACACCACCATAGGGGGCATGGATTTCGACCTGTGAGGCAATAACATTTGCGAGTATTTTACTCCCATCATGGACCACTGCCACCGCGGTTTCGTCGCAGCTAGTTTCGATTGCTAGAATATTCATAGCTGTCATTGTATAACACGCCAAGACATCGGCCTACATGCTTGGTATAATAAAACCATGGAGCATTTACCAAACGACTGGGATGCCTTGCAAAAAAGCCTACAAGCCTCAGTGCTACAAAGTCAAATCTGGGCTTCGGTACAGGAGGCCATCGGTAGAAGTACTTATTTCCAGTGGTCTAACCATTGGAGCTGGGTTGGTTTTGAGCGTAAAGCACACGGCATCAGATATCTAGTTGTACCATCTGGCCCAACAGCCCGCTTAAAAGGATCTGACTCCTTGCAATCAATTATGGAACTTGCCGAGAGCGAAGGCTTTGATTTTGTACAAATTGAGCCAATGGGTGCAATCACTGCCGAGCAATTGAAGAGCATCGGTGCCATTAAGGTTGCTGAAGTTGACCCAGAACAGACGCAAATTATTGACCTTGCCAAAACCGAAGAGGAACTACGGGCTGATTTAAAATCTGGGCATCGTAATCGTATTAATGGTGCCAGTAGGCGCGGTGTAGAAGTTAGCATTACGAGTAGTGCCGAGGATTTTGAAAGTTTTTTGGGTATGCTTAGAGACACTGCTAAGCGGGCCAAGGTAACCTTTTACCCAGATAAGTATTATCGGGATATTTATAAAGTTATGGCGCCAAAAGACAGCATCAAGCTCTACATTGCGAAGGTTGATGGTCAGCCGATAGCAGCGGCTATGTTTTATGATTATGGCGGTACCCGCTACTATTCACACTCCGGCGCTTTCCAGACACTTAACCGTAAATACAACGCTATGGTTTATCTGTTGTGGGTGGCATTGCTAGATGCTAAACAGCTGGGCTACAGCAAAATTGATCTATGTGGTGTTGCCCCCAATGACGACCCCGGACACAAGTGGGCAGGTCTTACGACTTTTAAAAAAGGCTATGGAGGTAAAACAGTTAGTTACTTGGGTACCTATGATATCCCGATTAATAAAGCTAAATATAAAGTATTTAGTTTATACCGAAAATTACGGGGTAGAGGGTAGTGATACGCTTAGCGAATGAGGCAGAAATTGCCCAGTGGGATGATTTGGTTTTAGCTAACGCCGATGGCGGGCATATTTATCAGAGTAGCGAGTGGGCTAAGGTTAAGGAGTATAACGGCTGGGAGCCAATTTATTGTATTTATGAGGCTACTGCCTACATTGTAGCTTTTGTACTACTGCGTAAGCCCGCCTCAATACTGGGCAGTATCTATTATTGCCCAAAAGGCCCCGGGGTTTTTACTAGTTATCAGTCTAATCAAGATTCAAGAGCTCACTTTTCAGAGTTTATTTACGATATTAAGACTTTTTTGAAACATTATGACAACCAAGCCATAGTGCTAAAAGTTGAGCCAGAACTTGAGTGTGAGGATAAATTTGAGTTTTCTAAGCTAGAGCTTATTAAATCAAGCAGTGACTTGCAGTTCAAGGCAACTATATTTGTAGATTTGAAACCTAGCGAGGAAGCCATATTGGCTAGTTTTAAGCAGAAAACACGTTATAATATCGGCCTGGCTCGACGCAGGGGAGTCGTGGTAGAGTCTCGCACCATGGACGATGCAGGAGTAGATTTGATGTATGAGCTGATGGCTGCCACCCAGAGCCGAGCAAAGTTTTTTTTACGCCCTAAGGACTATTTTGGTCATTACTGGAAGGCATTAGCCACAGCTAGGATGGCTAATTTTTTGGTCGCCATGCACGATAATGATGTTTTGGGAGGAGTTTTTATTACGCGTTTTGGCGCTAAAGCTTATTATAAAGACGGCGGTTCATTTGATACCAAGCGCAACCTAATGGCGCCATACCTTTTACAATGGGAAGCAATGCAATGGTCTAAAAAACAAGGTGCCAGCGTGTATGATATGGTTGCAGTGCCACCTAGAGCCGAGCTTAATAACCCGTCCCATCATCATTATGGGCTGTACCAGTTCAAAAAAGGCTTTAATGAAACAACAACAGAGTTTATGGGGTGCTGGGATTTGCCGATAAATATCCAGAAATTTAAGATTTGGAAGTCACAGGAGCAGAATTACCTAAAACTATACGCTAAAATGAAGAAAAATCTCTTTTGGTAGAATACTGGTAGAATAATACTATGGAATTTAATCAATCAATTTTTAAGGCCTACGATATTAGGGGCAAAGCCCCGGCTGAATTAACCCCAGAGGTTGCCCACGCCGTCGGTAAAGCTTTAGCTGATTTTTTACCAGCAGGTGAGGTGGCCATTGGGCGTGACATGAGGGCCGATTCTAAGCAGTTAGCCCACGCCATTGCGTTAGGACTTATCGAGCAGGGGAGGGAGGTTATAGATTTAGGTCAAATCACCTCGGATATGATGTATTTTGCAGTTGGGAATTATAATTTTGCTGGGGGAGCAATGGTTACGGCGAGCCATAATGACACTGGCTACAATGGCATTAAGCTAACTGGCGAGGGGGTCAAGCCAATTGGTGAAGATAGCGGGCTCATAAATATTAAACAAGCAATTATAGACGGGAGCTACAAACCCTCTTTAGCTCAGGGCGCGATCAGGTCTATTGATATATTGAGTGCCTGGGCAGAGCATGCCTTAAAATTTGCTCCACATCTTGCTAGCTTGAAGGTTGGTATTGATGCCGGCAATGGTATGGGCGGAATCATTGTGCCAGAATTACAAAAAATCACTAAGCTTCAAATTAGCGGACTCTTTTTAGAGCTTGATGGTAGCTTTCCCAATCATCCTGCTAATCCGCTCGACTTTACTAATCTTAGAGATTTAATTAGTTTAGTAAAAGCCAGCCAACTTGATTGTGGCATAGCGTTTGATGGTGATGGCGACAGGGCCTTTATGGTAGATGAGAATGGTAGCGTAGTTACGGGCAGTATTTTAGGAGCGATTCTGGTTGAGTATTTTTTAAAATTAAACCCCGGTGCGACTATTTTGTATAATGCCATTGCGTCTAGAATAGTCCGAGATACAATCCTAAGCAGTGGAGGCAAGGCTATCCGCACCAAGGTGGGGCACAGCTTTATTAAGGCTGATATGCGCCAGCATAATGCTATTTTTGCCTGCGAACATTCCGGGCATTTTTATTTTAGGGACAATTATAATGCCGATAGTGGGTTAATCGCCGTCTTGTGCGTATTAAACATTCTAAGCGAGCAAGGCTGTAAACTTTCGCAGTTGTGCGCACCATTCAGGCGCAAGTATGTTGATTCTGGTGAGATAAATTTTGAGGTCGCCAGTAAGCCTCAGGCAATTGCACAAGTCGGGGAGCAGTTTAGCGATGGTAAGCGAGATGATATGGATGGTATGACGATAAACTACCCAAACTGGTGGTTTAACCTGCGTGCTAGCAATACAGAACCGTTACTCCGATTAAACATTGAGGCCGAGGATCGGGAGACCGTCGATACCCAGCTAGATAGAATTTCAAAAATAATTAAAAATTCTATTGACTAGGGCTTAGGACAAGTCTAATATTAAAAACGCTATGTTTTTCGATAGAGGAGGGAGGAAATAATTTTGCCCTAGACTTGTATGGTAACCTGTAGCTATCTGTAGCCCAACCCTTTACGAAATACCCCTGTCGAGGGTTGCTGGCAGACACAAACTGCTAGTTACCATAATTGTCGAAAAGTATGCGTTCCACGTGTGCTATGTGATGACTTTTCGGCATCGTGCCAGACCTGTACAGCCTGCCTTGTGCAGGTCTGGCACACCATCTACCAACTCATCATTTGCCAACTCATCATTTACTCCCAAAAGGACCCTAGTGGATATACCAATATCTACCAGGGTCCCTAATTTATTATATAATTCTACTAGCTATGAGTATTGTCCGTGCACAACTTAAAGAACAACAGGTCAGTAGCGCTATTTTAGACCTACTAGCTTACTTTGCCGTGATGCACCTTAAGCTTGATTTTGATACGCTGTACTCTTATTTACAAATTAAAACTGGCGAGCTGGTGGCCAGGAAACAGTTGCGCTCACTCATTAGGCAGGGCAAGGTGCAATATAGAGATAATCTGTATAGCCTCAAAGGGCAACATTATCCGAGCCAAAAATCAATGAGGGCTCACCAGGCAACATTGTTAAAAAAAGCCCGCCACTGGGCATTATTATTCAGGCTTGTTCCTTCTATTAAATCTGTCGTTGTTATCAACAGTACGGCGTATGGCAATGTTCATAGTGGTAGCGATATTGACCTTTTTATAATTACCGCCCCGAACCGTATTTTTCTGACCAAAGCCTTTTTGATGTATTTTTTAAAGCTAATAAAACAACTTGAGAACCAGCAAGTTTCGGCTGGGCGCTTTAGCCTTGGTATGTTTTTAACCACCAAGGGGGTAAGGCTTGATAAGGATATGATGAAGGTCAATAATCCCGATCTAGCACCCCGAATGATTACCGGTATACCCGTCTATGGGGCTGATACCTGGTATGGTATATTAAAAAATGACCCCTACCTGCAGACTCAACTGCCCAACTACATCTGGCCCAAGGCTTCAATCCGAATTTATGGTGCAGGTATTAAGCTATTAGATAAGCTCGACGACATTGGCTATCGGCGCCACCTGAGCCATACGGCCAGCCAACCGAAAACTCACCACCCAAACGCATTTATAAGGGTACGTCCAGATATTATTAACCTCCACCACAATGGTACATCGGCACAGATTGCCGAAAAGTGGCTGAACATCCGTTCAAGTTACTAGCGCCCATCTACAAGAGTGCTTGACACTAGCCTCGCAACAGATTTATACTAGTAGTAATTGGCACTCCACATGCTAGAGTGCTAATGCTTACATACAATACCAGTAGCAATTTTAATTAGGAGAAAGTTAGTAAATGAAAATCCATCCCCTAGATGACAGAGTAGTATTAGAACAATTAGAGCAGCTAGAGCGTACCAAAAGTGGTATTATTTTACCCGATGGAGCCCAAGAAAAACCTAAAATGGCCAAAGTTTTGGCTATCGGCACAGAAGTAAAAGAAGTAAAAGAAGGCGATATTGTTTTATATAAAAGCTACGGACCTGATGATGTTAAAGTAGACAATAAAGAATATATGATTGCCAAAGAGGAAGATATCCTCGCGGTGATTAAATAAGGAGTAATAATGGCAAAAGATATATTATCAGGCGAAGACGCGCGTAAAAAATTAAAGGCTGGTGTTGATAAACTAGCCGACACAGTTAAGGTCACATTGGGCCCCAAGGGACGCAATGTTGTGCTAGAAAAGCAGTATGGTAGCCCGAATATCACTAATGACGGCGTAACTATCGCTAAAGAGATTGAACTTGAAGACCCATACGAAAATATGGGAGCTCAAATAGTTAAAGAAGTTGCCAGTAAAACTAATGATATGGCAGGGGATGGCACCACAACTGCTGCCGTACTGACTCAAGCGATTATTGATGAGGGGGTAAAAAACGTTGCCGCTGGGGCTAACCCGATGGCGATTAGGCGAGGGATCGAAAAAGCTTCAATGGCAGTCTCGGCTGAACTGGGCAGAGTAGCAAAACCAGTTAAAGCTAGCACTGAAATTGCCAATGTTGCCAGTATCTCTGCCGATGACCCAGCAGTAGGCAAGCTCATTGCTGAAGTTATGGATGTTATTGGTTCAGATGGAATTGTAACTGTCGAAGAAGGGCAGACTCTCGGACTAGATAAAGAAGTTGTTGAGGGTATGCAGTTCGACAAGGGCTACGTTAGCCCGTATATGGTTACTGACGCGTCGCGCATGGAAGCTGTTATGGAAAACGCCCCAATCCTTATCACAGATAAGAAAATTAGTACCATTGCTGAACTTCTACCGCTGTTAGAGAAGTTGACCACTGAGGGCAAAAAAGACTTGGTAATAATTGCCGAAGAGGTCGAAGGCGAAGCACTTACTACTTTGGTATTAAATAAATTACGTGGCACTTTTAATGCGCTAGCTATTAAAGCTCCATCTTTTGGGGATAGACGCAAGGAAATGTTGCAGGATATTGCTATTTTGACAGGTGGGCAGGTTATAACAGAAGAAATTGGTCTAAAGCTCGAAGATGCGTCTGTTGAGATGCTCGGAGAGGCCCGCAAGATTATAGCCGATAAAGACAACACCACTATCGTGGAAGGCAAGGGCAGTCCATCGGCTCTTAAGGAGCGTATAAAATTAATACGCAATCAAATATTGCAGAGTACCTCTGAATATGAGCTTGAAAAACTCCAAGAGAGGATTGCGAAGCTCGAAAGTGGCGTGGCCGTTATTAAGGTTGGCGCCGCTACTGAGGTAGAACTTAAGGAAAAGAAAGCTCGTATTGAGGATGCCATTAATTCTACTAAAGCCGCTGTTGCCGAAGGGATTGTAGCTGGTGGTGGGGTAGCCCTGCTTAAGGCGCGCAAAGCACTAGATGTGCTTAAGCTAGATAATGAGGAAATGATTGGTGTAGCAATTGTGCGCAAGGCCCTCGAGGCCCCAATTCGACAGATAGCAGCTAATGCTGGCATTACCGATATTGCTGTAATTTTAGAGACCATAATTAAGGCCAACGACAACAAAACCGGCTGGGACTTTGCCAAAAACGAAAAAGCCGATATGCTGGCTCGCGGCATCATTGACCCAGTTAAGGTTACCAAGAGTGCCTTATTGAACTCCACGAGTGCAGCCTCAATGCTACTAACTACTGAAGCCGCAGTCGTTAATCTACCAGAAAAGAACCTACCTCAAGCTCCTGCCATGCCAGATATGGGTGGTATGGGCGGAATGATGTAGCTTTGGCATAAGCCAGACAACAGATACTAAAGTGAAGTAAGTTTATTTTAACTATTATCTAATTAAGCTCTATTCAGATGCCACTTTTGGTATCATTATTCTCCACCGACATCGAGCACCAAGAAAGCAACAGACTAGTGGGCGAATAAAGTATTTAAGAATTGTTTGAAGACCTGAAGCGTTAGCAATCAGGTCAAGTTTATTCTTAAATCAGACTGGCCGGTAGGCTGGGGCGCTTATTGGAGTGAGCCACAGTCGGTTGGTTTTATATCACTTTTGGCAGCAAAAGTGGTATCTGAATAGAGATAATTAGTGAGACTAGTTAATAATAATTAAAAAGCAACTATTGCCGCAGCTGTGCTATCCGTACCAACATCGAGCTCCAAGAAAGCAACAGACAACAGATACAAACCCCCTAGTTGGAGCAATTCAGACGAGGGTTTTATACCCCAAGTAGATAGTGCTTATGATGTATTGACAAAAATGACTATATGTGATAGAATTACTCACGAATAAGGCTAATCTAGCTTTATTGAACTTTTGACAAA
>SICO01000019.1 GCA_009691435.1 Candidatus Saccharimonadota bacterium
CACCCACTTTTCCCTTACTGGCTATAAAACTGATGGTTCCACCATAGCACCCGCCCAGAGCAACAAGGCGCAGATCGACATCACTGCCAAGGTCGGCAACCTCTACCGTCGCGTCAAGGCCGAAAAGATAATTACGCCAACCGCAATAGAAACCATCGGTACCTCGGTCTTATATGCAGGCAGAGGGCCAGACGACACCGCCAGCTATGGTATATGTAAGACCCTGGCTGTAAACACAAACTTTGCCATTATATCTGGTACTCCCGGCCCAATTTGCCCCTAAACTTAAAGCCAACCAACTCTAGACTTTCAGGAATTGGCTTTAATTAGATGCGTCAAAAGTTTTGTTAACTAGCTTTTACCATTTTTAGCGTGAAATTGCTTATGAATTTCCTTCAATTGAGGGTCGGTAACATGGGTGTATATTTGGGTGGTGGCAATATTGGCATGCCCCAGCAAGCTCTGCACACTGCGCAGGTCGGCACCATTGCCAAGCAGGTCGGTCGCGAAGCTATGGCGTAGGGTGTGGGGGGTAACATGCTTAATGATGCCGGCTTTAATGCGATAGCGCTCGACAATGCGCTGAATGGTGCGCGGCGTTAGCCTGCTAATACTAGCGTCGCTGTTGTTTTTACGGCTTGTGGCTTGTACGAACAAGGCCTCAAAGCTATCCGTGCGGTTCTTAAGATAGGCGTGGAGAGCATCCTTGGCAGAGTTGCTAATATACACCGGGCGGTCTTTTTGCCCTTTGCCCCGAATACTAAACTCACCTTTGTCGAGGTTGATATTGGCACGGTTGAGCTTAACTAGCTCCGAAACTCTTAGCCCGGTTGAGAATAATAATTCTAATATTGCCCTGTCGCGCAAGCCAATGATATTACTACTGTCGGTGGCATCAAAGAGCGCCATAACTTCTTTGGTTTCTAGAAAACTAACTTGGGGACGTTTGCTGGTAGCGAGCTCGATTTTTTCAGGAGCGAGGGTTTTAATATCGCGCCGAGCCATATACTTCAAAAACGACCTCAGCGCTATTAAGTGATAATTCTGGGTAGCTTTATTAACAGCGCGGCCATCATCACCCTTGTAACGGTTGAGCCATTGACGCCACTTGCTAACTAAGTTGATATCTATTTTTGCAACTCTAATATCTCCTGCAAACTCATAAAATCTATTGAGGTACAGCGCGTAGTTCTCGATAGTCTTGAGGCTTCGGCCTCTTTCTATCTCCATATAGTCCAAAAACTCGGCTAGATAATCTGAAAACATAGTTTTAGCGTAAGCCTTATTGAGCCAGTGGTCAACTCATTAAAGCTTGAGAATAAAGCCTATCAGGTGTAAAATAACTTACTAATGCTAAAATCAACTAAAAAACTAACCGCATACGATGTTGTGGTGGTAGGCGCCGGCCACGCTGGTTGCGAGGCGGCGATAGCTTCGGCTCGGCTTGGCGTTAAGACGCTTCTAGTATCTACTGATCTTAATAAAGTCGCGGCTCTGCCTTGTAACCCCTCAATAGGGGGACCGGGCAAGGGGCACTTGGTACGCGAGATCGATGCCTTGGGTGGAGTTATGGGTAAATTATCAGATGCTAGCTGTATCCAAATGAAGGAACTCAACACCAGTAAAGGCCCTGCGGTAAGGGCTTTTCGAGCCCAGGTTGATATGGATTTATATAATCAAAATATGATCAGCGAACTCGCCAAGGTAAAAAATCTTGAATTTTTAGAGGACGAAGTTATCGCAATTGAATCAAAAAATAATATTATTACTGGTGTCAAAATAAAGAACAATAAAATTGTTCAAAGTAAAAATGTAGTAATTTGTAGCGGAACTTTTTTAAATGGTGAGATTGTAATTGGTGATGACATAGTGCGCAAAGGGGGCAGAATAGATGAGGATTCATCTGTTGGCTTGAGCGACTCATTGCTTGGTCTTGGCTTAGAACGGGGCAGGCTTAAGACCGGCACGCCACCTCGTATCAGTAGAGCGAGCATTGATTATAGCAAAATGACCACTGCGCCTGGTAGTGAGGGGGCTATTAGCTTTGCCCACCCAACCAAGGACTTGTTTTCGACTAGCGAGCAGGTGCCTTGCTACTTGACTTATACCAACCCCGAAACCCACAAAATTATTTTAGATAATCTGACTAAGTCACCAGTTTTTTCAGGCAAAATCACTCAGCGTTCACCGCGTAGTTGTCCGAGCCTGGATCGTAAAGTAGCTAATTTTCCAGATAGAGACAGGCACCCGATATTCATTGAGCCAGTCGGAAAATTAGATGGGCTTTTTGGTGACTGGATGTATATTCAAGGTGGGTCATTAGCTTTCCCCCAGGAGCTCCAGGAGAGAATTATTCATACTATTGCTGGCTTAGAAAATGCCAAATTTATTAGGTATGGCTATGCCGTAGTGTATGATTATTTTCTACCCCATCAGCTTCAGCTAAGCCTGGAAGTTAAAAAAGTTAAGGGCTTGTTTTTGGCGGGGCAGCTTAACGGCACTACTGGCTACGAGGAAGCAGCTGCTCAAGGGCTGATGGCTGGCATCAACGCCGCTCGCAGGGCACAACACAAATCGACCTTCGTACTAGATAGAACTGAAGCCTATATCGGGGTCTTAATAGAAGACCTCGTAACCAAAATCCATGTTGAGCCATATCGGATATTTACCAGCCGAGCCGAGTACCGGCTGTTGCTCCGTAATGATAATGCCGATTTAAGACTTAGCAAAAAAGGCTATCAGGTAGGCTTGTTATCCCTAGAGAGGCTGAAGCGTGTCAAGCAAAGGCAAACCGCGATAGACACCGCGCTGAGTTTATTAAAACATAGGAAACTCCGTATTGGTGGGCACTCTATCTCGGCCTATCAGTATTTGGCGCGACCCGAGAACAATCTAGCTTCTATCGAGCGAGAGTTTGGCATTGAAGTTACTGGCGAGATTGCCGAGCAGGTGGCGTCGGAGGCTAAATATAGCGGGTATTTTGATAAGCAAAAACGCCAGGCCGATCGTCTTAAGGACCGCCAGGCTCAGCCACTACCTGCCAATATGGACTATGCGACGATAGCCGGGCTCCGCAATGAGGCCAGATTGCGTCTTGCTGAAGTTCAGCCTGCCAATATTGCTCAGGCTAGCCAGATACAAGGCGTAACACCTGCTGATTTAATGATAATCTTAATAGCTGTCCATAGGCTAACTCATAGTGCGAAGTAATCTGGTATAATAATTTTATGTTTGAGCTAGACAGCTTTCTGAAAACGGTCGGTTATACTGGAATATTCACGATAGTCTTTGCGGAATCAGGCTTATTGGTGGGCTTTTTTTTACCGGGTGATAGTTTATTATTTACCGCCGGCTTTTTGGCCTCGCAGGGCTTTTTTAATATTATGTTGCTCTGTGTTGGTACTTTTATAGCGGCTGTGCTAGGAGATAATGTTGGTTATCAATTTGGTAAAAAAGCCGGGCCGCGCATTTTTACTAAGCAAGATTCTTTAGTTTTTAGCAAAGATAATCTGGCTCGTTCTCAGGCTTTTTACGAAAAACATGGCGGTAAGGCGATTATCTTGGCGCGCTTTATACCTGTCGTACGTACTTTTGCACCAGTCATTGCTGGAGTTGGCATTATGAAATACAAAAGATTTTTTGTATTTAATGTGATAGGCGCATTGCTATGGGCAGTCGGGGTAACTCTGCTAGGGTATTTTGCTGGCAATGCTATACCAGATGTTGATAGGTATCTACTGCCGATAGTGCTACTTATTATTTTCGCTTCTATTGTCCCGGGCTTATGGCATTTATTAAAGGACCAAGACAAGCGAGCGCAATATTTAGCCCATATTAAGCACTCGGCATCTAAGATAAAAGCAAGGCGAAAAAAATAATGGGGGCGAGCTTGCATAAAATCAGCACCCTAACCAACGGGGTACGGATAATTACGCGTACTATGGATGATACCGAGAGCGTAACGGTTGCTTTTTTTGTTGGTGCCGGCGGGCGCTATGAAGATATGAAGACCGAATATGGCTCGGCCCATTTTTTGGAGCACTTACTATTTAAGGGTACCACCAAGCGACCTGAGGCCAGAATTATATCTGAAGAGGTTGATTCGGTTGGGGGCTATATGAACGCCTACACAGCCGAAGATCACACCTGCTACTATATTAAATTACCCAAAAACTATGTTGGGCTGGCCTTTAATATTTTAGCTGATATTTTGACCGACCCGCTATTCAAGCCGGCAGAATTTGAGCGCGAAAGGAGTGTGATATTAGAGGAAATGAATGTCTATAAAGACGACCCTGGCCGGTACGTGTTCGATTTGGTGGGCGATTTATTGTGGCCCAAAGATAGCCTCCGAACCAACGTAATAGGCACTCCAGAAATAATTCAGGCCATGCCACGCCAGATAGTAATTGATTATTTTAAGCGTCTCTACTGTATGGATAATCTTGTCATCTCGGTTGCTGGTAATATCAGCCATATCAAGGCTGTAGAGTTATCCGAGGAGTTGCTCGGCTCATTTAACACTAAAGCCAGCCGGGGTTATCAAAAAATAAAACACGGGCAGTCTACTAGGGTCACAAATATTATTGAGCAAGATACAAATCAGACTCACATTGTTGTGGCTGGACTAGCACCGGCCATTGACGCGCAGGATGAGCCGTCGATGAAAATACTTAGCACTTTGTTGGGTTCTGGGATGAGTTCGCGCTTGTTTTTAAATGTGCGCGAGCGTAAGGCCTTGGCCTACACGATATATATGAGTTATAGCAACTTTATTGATACCGGTAAATTTGAGATATATGCTGGCGTCAGCAACGACAGGGTCGATGAGGCGGTCGGAGCCATTGCCGAGGAACTGACCAAGGTACGCACAGAGGGCATTGAGCGCAGGGAGCTGGAGAAAGCCAAAGAACAAGTCCGCGGGCGGATGATTATGGGCCTAGAGAGTAATTCGGCCGTAGCTGACATAATGGGGAGCGACCTAATAGTTGCTGGTAAGGCCTGGACTCTCGATGAGATGTTAGCTCAAATTGATGGTACTACTATTGATTCGGTGGTTGAAGTGGCGCAGAGATATTTGAGTACTAAAGATTTACATTTTGCGGCTATTGGACCAATCGGAGACGATAAAGTAAAAAATATCGAGGCTTTGCTACGAAGCTAATCGTATAACTAAGGAGTAACTATGGAAAAATCACTGGTACTGATAAAATCTGATGGAGTTCAGCGAGGCTTAGTCGGTAGAATAATTCAAAGGCTTGAGGATGTCGGCATGAAGATCGTGGCTATTAAAATGGTCCAGACAAGCGACGACCATGCTAGAGAACATTATATTGATGTTGCCGAGAGGGTCAGTCAGGAGATGTTTATTTGTGCTAAAAATTATCTTGCTTCTGGCCCAGTGGTTGCTTTAGTTATCGAGGGGGTTGGATGTATCAAGGTTATTCGTAAGCTAGTTGGCTCAACTGACCCAGAAACATCTGCACCGGGCACAATTAGAGGTGACTTTGCCCATATGGGCTATGCTTGGGGGGATAGCAAGAAAAAGTCAATTCGAAATTTAATACATGCCTCAGGTAGCAGTGAGGAAGCTAAACGGGAGATAAAGCTGTGGTTTAGTAATGAAGAGCTCCATAGCTATCTGACAACAGCGCAAAAACACACTTTTTTAGATGATAATTAAAACTACCGCTTAGATTAACTAAACGGTAGCGTATAAAATTAGGTTTTAGGGCCTTTCCTCGCGGCACCTGAATCTGTTATGGTCCTGCTAGGGCACGAGTGTAAAGTTGATTACCTCTCCAGTAGCAAGGATTGCGAAGTCACGTGTTTTGCTACCAACTTGATGGTAGCTGTACTGTTTGCTGTTATTTTTGGGGATGTGCCCCTGTTGCTTACGCCGAGACTTAAATCTACGTACGTAATGTACTTTATATCGTTGGCAGCACGGTATGGCACACAACTTGCATTGACCCCCTTGGTACTTCATTAGCTCCATCTGCTATGGAGCTAAGTATTTGTTAGGTTAACACACAAAAAATTTCTGTACAAGCCCAGAAACTTTATACCAAAAGCTCCGCTTGTAGAAAAAATACAATCAAGATTTTGGTGTCTTTGAGGAGGGACGGCGGCTGACGCCTTCTCCCTGCGGTGCTCGTACACCGAACCCTGTGTTCAATCCCCAGCAAACAAAAAGCCTTGCTTGTAAAAAAAATACAATCAAGGCTTTTGGTGCCCTGGGAGGGAATCGAACCCCCGACGCTCTCCTTAGGACGGAGACGCTCTATCCACTGAGCTACCAGGGCTTGATACTCTAGAGTATTATAACCTAGCAACTATCTGATTGACAACAATACGATTAGGTTGTATCGTATTTTACGATAGTTCGTTATCTGGCGAACTCGAACCTTAAAGGTAGGCAAAGTGAGCAATGTCTGGATTAATGCAGGCACAAGGTACGGTACTGTCAGAGTTCAAATCCCCGCTGCCCGCTGGCGGCAAGCTAACGCAGATGGCACTAATCGGACTCGTAGCCGAGATTTTATTGCCATCAAGGTCCGCGCCAGGCTAAACTCCGCTGGCGCTGCAATTTACTGGCTCAATTGGGATGAAATTACTTTCGGGCCTATCAGCTCCCAGCAGGAGCCCGAAAACCCACCCCAGCCACAGCCATCTCCTTTGGCCTTGCACAATGCAGAGGTGGCCGAGATGGCCAAGCAGGCCGAGGCCATGGTTACCGATGAGGAGCTAGATGATGCCGCAAGGCTTTTTCCTGAAGCCTTCGGCTTTACTCCACCCTCGTCGGATTTCGACGCCTGTGGGTGCATCCCCCGTTCTGTCACAGCAATGTGACAGAACGGGTTTTTATTTATTAGCGGTTTTAAGTTACAATGAAGCTTATGCAACAACACAAAAAAGATCGCGTCCGTAAACGCATCTCAATTACCTCAGAAAACGAGCAGGTGCTAGCCGTGGAGAGGCAGTTTCCGATTGTCCTAAGAAGAGCCCTTATCTATGGACTACTAATTGTACTAGTGGCAATCATTCCTTGGGTCATCGCCTTTGGTACAATGGCTAGCTGGCTCGACATCGCCTACATCTGGATGGCAATCTGTGCCGGAGTGCTGTTTATGTACTGGTTGCGCAGCTGGGTGGGCTGGCATTATAGCATTTATGTCTTGACCAACCAGCGCCTGATGGTGGTCAAACAAGGCGGGTTTTTTTCGCGCGATGTCGCTGATTTGGCCTTGCATAATATTCAGAACGTCAATTACTCCATTAAAGGCGTGCAGGCTGCGATGTTTGGCTTTGGTACGCTGAGTATTGATACAATGTCGGGTGCGGGTTTATTAAAACTCAGATATGTACATAGGCCGGCTCGGTTCCAGAAGCTAATTATGACAGCAGTCCATAAGAGCAATCCAGCCTCAGACAAGGCAGGTTCGACAAAAGACGCCGAGCAAGGTAATATATAATCTATTAAAGAAAGGGTGGTATAACGTGCCTAAAGATCCAGATATTAAATCAACTTCAGTAAAGCATTCCGCTAAAGTTAGTAAACAAACTAAGCCTTCTAGCAAAGCTAAATCAGTCAAGCAACTTAGTTTTAAGGATAAAATCAGCAAAATAGGGGTTAAGGGTAAGCCAAAGAAGAAGGCTGTTATAGTAGTAGTAGTCGGCATATTAGCTATTTCAATTGTGACCATCGCTGTTTTTGGTGTTCTTGTCTACAAATATAAATCCTCTAGTAGAGTAGTCAAAATTGCTAGCAAGATTATCCCGTATCCAGTAGCTAGCGTTAATGGCAATGTCTTATGGAATACAGCCAGCTATAATCAGTATCTCTTTGAGTTGGCTTCAATTCAAAAGTTTTACGAATCTCAAGGTCAAGATTTAACGACTCAAGAGGGGAAACAGAAACTCGATCAGCTCAAGACGGACATCATTATCCAGCTTGAGAACAATTTAATAATCCAACAGCAGGCCCAAAAATACGGGATTAAGGTTACCAATAAAGAAGTCCAAGAACAATATGATGAATTGGTTAAAAATGCCGGAGGAGTTGAAAAGGTTAAATCCACGCTTGATAAACTTTACGGCTGGACTGTCGCAGATTTTAAGGAAAAAATCACCCAAAGTGTTATGCAGAAAAAACTAGGTGAGAAAATTTTAGGTGATGAGAGCCTGAACGGCCCAGCTAAAAAACAAGCCGAAGATATTAAAAATCAGATTAGTAGCGGTGCAGATTTCGCTGAGCTTGCTAAGAAATTTTCAGCCGACGGTAGTGCTAGCAGTGGCGGCGACCTAGGCCTGATTAGCAAGGGGCAGACAGTCCCAGAGTTTGAAGGAGTTGCTTTTAGTTTAGAGCCTGGTCAAGTCAGTGGCATCGTAAAGACTGAATATGGTTATCATATTATCAAGGTTACTGGTAAAGAAGGCGAGCAGGTAAGAGTTAGCCACATCTTGATTAAAGGTGCAGACCTTGATAGCTGGTTGCGCGACCAACGCGCTAAATCTAGGATCGTTCAGTACTTTAAGCCATAGCCTAGGTGATGTTGAGGGCTAAATTAAACAAGTTAAGTAGCTACAACAAATTTGCTCTTTTCTTGGTGTCAGCTAGCTCTATCGGGCTAGCTGCATCGTTTATGCTGACATTAGAGAAGCTTAGTCTCTTAAAAAACCCTGCGACATCGCTAATTTGTGATCTGAACCCAGTCGTCAGCTGTGGGTCGGTCATTATGTCCAAGCAAGCCGAGGCCTTTGGGTTCGCCAACCCGCTGATAGGGCTCATTGGTTTTTCAGTAATCATAACCATTGGCATGGGGATTTTGGCCGGAGCCAAGTATAAGCGCTGGTTTTGGCTCGGGCTCGAGACAGGTGCGATACTGGGCGTGTTATTCTGCCATTGGCTGCTGTACCAGAGTGTTTTTGTAATTCAAGCCCTCTGCCCATTTTGTATGGTGGTCTGGGCGGTTACGATAGCCCTCTTGGTGTATGTGACGCGCTTTAACCTCCAAGAGGGCAATATTAAGCCTCCTAAGGCACTCAAATGGCTCTCAGACCTCATAGCCCATTATACTTGGATGGTCGTTGCCTCCTGGTATCTTATAATAGCTCTGCTGATACTAAATCACTTTTGGTACTACTGGAAAACTCTGTTTTA
>SICO01000020.1 GCA_009691435.1 Candidatus Saccharimonadota bacterium
ATAAATACCTGGCGTGGTAGGAAGTAATTTAAGTTTATTATCTAGCGTACTCATGATCTAAAATATTATACATTATATAGCTAGTTAAGTGGTTAACCCTTGACATTTTTAAAACAAAGTTTATACTAGGACACATTAGTACCTTCCAACCACAAGGAGCGACAATGGGATTCACTTGTTTGTCAGAACAATACCCCGTAGACAAAAGAAGCGGGCTAGCAGAACTATTACGGGAATTTATAGAGCTAGAGGAATTACTAGCTCAAGAAACCCATCCTCATGGGAAAAATAAAATCTTAAGAGAGGTCCGTACCTACTCTAATCAACTTAGAGAACCCCCATGGAGTTTGAGCGTCGATACTCTCGTCGAGATTTGTGACGATACAACCTCATGGCTCAGTAGCATCGAGCTATGGAAGGAATTCAAAAAATAGCAGCATTTAGGCTCCGGGGAAATCCCGGGGCCTAAACTAACCACCAAAGCTTGTATTTGCTCTTGTGCTTATTTAAAAGTACTATTGGTGGTATGTGGCTGATATATTCTATTGCCTGCGCTCTCAGTGACAGCATTGAGAGTCTTACCAATAAAAAACTAATTTCCAAAAAGCAAGATCCCATGTCGGTATCACTGTTCATTCACGTCTTTGGTACTTTGGCTTTTTTGGTACTTGCCGTCCTTCCCAGCCAAAAGCGCAAAATTATCATGGCAGCGCTGGTCGCGACTCATCACGTAGACTACGCACATGCCGACTTTTAGCGGCAAGGTACTGAGGTTTTTAGTGCGTCTGTCCTTAGGCTATACTATACCGCTATGAACGGTAAGACGGTTTATTTTTTGAGTGCCTTTTTGAGATATTTACCGGTATGCGAGCTAGCTACTTTTGTAATTTGCTCTGGCGTACCTACGGCAATAACATTGCCCCCTTTATTACCACCTTCTGGGCCGAGGTCAATAACCCAGTCGGCGCACTTTATAACATCTAAATTATGCTCTATTACTAAAACTGAATTACCCATCACAACTAATGCATTTAGTACCTCTAGTAGCTTTTTAACATCCTCAAAATGGAGTCCAGTGGTAGGTTCATCTAAAATATAAAGCGTTCGGCCTGTTGCCCGTCGGCTTAGTTCAGAGGCAAGCTTAATGCGTTGAGCTTCACCACCAGATAATGTCGTAGCTGGCTGCCCGAGTTTGATATAGCCAAGTCCAACGCTTTTGAGTGTTTCAAGTTTACGGCTAATGGCCGGTATATTGCTAAAAAAATCATAGGCTTCTTCAATAGTCATTGCCAAAATATCGGCAATGTTTTTGCCTTTATAGGCTATCTCAAGGGCTTCGCGATTATAGCGTTTGCCATTACAGACATCACAGGTTACATAGACATCTGGTAAAAAGTGCATTTCTATTTTAATTATTCCATCGCCTTTACAGTTTTCGCAGCGACCACCCTTAACATTAAAGCTAAATCGACCAGCACTATAGCCACGTATTTTTGCTTCTGGGAGCATCGAAAAAAGCTCTCGGATAATATTAAAAGCTCCTGTATAGGTAGCTGGGTTGCTACGTGGAGTTCGGCCAATTGGACTCTGGTCGATATCTATTACTTTATCAAGATTGTCAGTACCTTCTATCGCTCGGCACTTGCCAGCTGACTCTTGACTGCGGTGATATTCTTGGCTTAATCGGCGGGCTAAAATATCATTAATTAATGAGCTTTTACCTGAACCCGAAACTCCAGTTACAACTGTCATAATACCAAGAGGTATCTCGACGCTAATATCATTAAGATTATGTTCGGTTGCACCAATAATTTTAAGCACCCTACCGTTTGATTGACGCCGCTGCTTAGGGATTGCAATTGATTTTTTGCCAGATAAATATTGCCCCGTTAAAGACTCCTCAACCTTGGCAACCTCACTAGGCGTACCGGAGGCTACTACCCGGCCACCGTGCTCACCTGCGGCTGGGCCGATATCAATCACATAATCGGCCATTTTTATCGTTTCCTCATCGTGCTCTACAACAATTACGGTGTTGCCCAAATCTTTAAGTTTTAAAAGCGTCGCTATCAGCCGATTGTTATCTCTTTGGTGTAAGCCAATTGATGGCTCATCTAAAATATATAATACGCCCATCAAACTAGAGCCTATTTGAGTCGCCAGCCTAATGCGCTGTGCTTCGCCACCGGCCAAAGTATTGGCACTTCTATCTAGGCTCAAATAGCTTAATCCAACGTCATTTAAGAAAGTTAGCCGGGCTAATATTTCTATAATAATTTGTTTGGCAATTATCTGTTGCTGGCCACTAAGGGATAGTGCTTTATAATAAGTTAAGCAACCCTCAACGGTCATGGCAGAAATATCAGCTATAGATTTATCATCAATTGTTACAGCCAAAACCTCTGGTTTAAGCCTTTTGCTATCACAGACAGCACAAGGCTGGCTAGTCATATATTTTTCAATTTCTCGTTTTACAAAATCGCTGTCAGACTCACGGTAACGACGCTCGAGATTAGGGATAATGCCTTCAAACTTTGTACGGTAAACCCTGCCAGTTGAGCTTGGTACGCCAATTTCTTCATCGCCAGTGCCATACAGAATCAAATGAAGCTGCGGCTGAGTGAGTTTTTTAACTGGGTTTTCAAGAGTAAATTTGTGAGCTTTAGCAACTGCCATCACTAGCTTAGTGTACCAATTGAGCCGTTGGGTGGTGCGGCTCCAGGGGCGAATTGCACCCTCCAAGATACTTAGATTTTTATTCGGCATAATAAGCTCCGGATCGACAACCAATAATGAACCAAGCCCCATACACTTAGGGCAGGCTCCATGGGGTGAATTAAAGCTAAAAAGTCGAGGCTCTATTTCAGGTAAAGCAAAATCAGAGTCAGCCGTAGTGTAGTGTTCAGAATACAGCTTTTCTTTATTTGTATCATAATTCAACACACTTATAACGCCATCGCCTAGGTGCAAGGCAGCCTCAACCGATTCAACTAAACGCTGGGGGTTCTGAATATCAATCGTAAGCCTATCGGTCACAACCTCTATGGTATGCTTTTTTTGTTTATTAAGGACCGGAACTTCATCAATAGAAATAATATTACCGTTTAATCGTACCCTGGTATAGCCAGCTTTTTGTATTTCACTAAGTAAATGCCGATGCTCACCTTTTTTATCTTTGACAATCGGTGCTAACAAAACCATTTTAGAGTTTTTGGTGTTTTCAAAAATTAAATCAACAATTTGTTGGGGAGTCTGCTTGGTTAGGACCTCACCTGTTTTGGGGTTATGGGGTATACCAACTCGTGCGAATAAAAGCCTTAGGTAATCATAGACTTCTGTAACGGTTCCTACCGTACTGCGAGGGTTACGACTCGATGATTTCTGGTCAATCGAAATAGCTGGGCTCAAGCCATCAATTTGATCAACATCAGGCTTTTCCATGAGACCTAGAAATTGTCGGGCGTAGGCGCTAAGGCTTTCCACGTAGCGTCGCTGACCCTCGGCGTAGATTGTATCAAAGGCCAGCGAGCTCTTGCCACTTCCGGAGAGTCCAGTAATTACCACTAGCTTGTCGCGTGGTATTTCGACATCAATGTTTTTGAGGTTGTGCTCGCGGGCGCCCTTCACAATAATTTTGTCGTGCATCGGCTAGCTCCTTTGGCTTGGTGATAATTAAGTCGCAAAATCAGCTATCAATTGTACGCTTGTTGTCAAGATTATTCAAGTCTTAGAACAATAACTAGATAATTATATTTTGACCATTATTTAGGTTTTGGCGCTGTTTATCGAGCTTTTCGCTATGGTTCTGCATCTGTTGGAGCCTATTTAATTCCTTTCTGCCTGCTTCGTCTTGCAAAAACCTACCCATACTCACAACATCAGCGCTAATCGTAGTTTTGCCATCAATAATGTCGGCGGCCAGTCGGTGTCTGCCACCTCCCAATATCCAATAAAATTCACCCTCTGCGTCTTGCCCGCGCGTTAGGTAAACAGAATCTTTACTATCGGCTTTTTCACGATTCTGTCTAACCCATTGCACTCTTTCGCCACTAGCAATACCTTCTTTGCTTTGGTTGTCTAGGTCAGAAAGCTCCTCTACAACTTCACGGCTAGCCAGTAACTCAGCAATGGGCACGGTGCACTCGCCAAATATAGCAGCTCTAGTATTGTCTGGGTTATGATAATCTACATCTTCTGTGTGATGCTCGGGAAGTTTTACGACAAGCTCTCTCATGCTATCGGCAAAAGCTTTAATGTCTACCTTATCCTTGGGTAGGGCTATTTCTTTGAGCTCATCATATAGAGTACGGGGTTTATTGCCGGTTTCGGATAGCGGTGGTTCGGTATTCATTTTATCTTCTTGCTTTTAATGATATCAGTAATCTCTTCAATTTGATCGCGTAGCTCTGCGGCCTTCTCGAATTGTAGGTTAGCAGCTGCCAGCTCCATTTGTTCGGTCATCTGTTTTTCGAGGTAGGCCAGCTCATCCTTAGGGATCTTATAAAAATCAATGGTTTCAATATCAACTTTTTCGGCTTCAATATCGGCTCGGATACTCTCTGATATGGCTTTTTGAATTGAGGTTGGGGTAATATTGTGTTTTTTGTTATAACGCTGTTGTAACTCACGGCGGTTCTTAGTGGTCTCAATGGCCCGTTGCATACTACCAGTCATATTATCGGCGTACATTATAACTCTACCATCTTGGTGGCGCGCAGCTCTACCGATAGTCTGAATTAGTGCTGTCTCGGACCTCAAAAAACCTTCCTTATCGGCATCAACTATGGCAACCAAGCTAACCTCTGGCAAATCTAGACCCTCACGCAAAAGATTAATACCGACCAGCACATCATAAACACCAACCCTTAAATCTCTTAAAATATCTACTCGATCTAAAGTATCAACATCAGAGTGTAAATACTGAACTTTAATATTTAGCTCTCCAAGGTAATCCGTGAGGTCTTCTGACATACGCTTAGTAAGAGTTGTCACCAACACTCGCTGATGCTTTTTAACTCGCAGCCTAATCTCTGCAATCAAATCATCTACCTGGTGTTCGCTAGGGCGGACTTCTACCGCTGGGTCGAGCAAACCGGTGGGGCGAATAATTTGCTGGGCTGTTTGGCTCGATCGGCTTAACTCATAAGTACTGGGTGTTGCCGAAACGTATATAACCTTATTGATATGCCGCTCAAACTCACTAAAATTTAACGGGCGATTATCTAGGGCACTAGGCAACCTAAAGCCATGTTCTACTAATGTTTCTTTACGGGCTCTATCGCCGCTATACATACCCCCTACCTGGGGGATAGACATATGGCTCTCATCAATAAACATTAAATAATCATCTGGGAAGTAATCTAGCAATGTCGCTGGTTGCTCCCCGGGCTCGCGATTTGTAAGGTAGCGTGAATAGTTTTCAATACCCTTAACGTAGCCAGTTTGCTGCATAATTTCTATATCATATTGAATACGACTCTCCAAGCGTTGAGCCTCTAATAATTTAGCATTATCCTTCAGCCAAGCTATCCGCTCCGACGATTCATTCTTAATATTGACTATCGCTCTCTCAAGCTGTTGGCGAGGCGTAACATAGTGTTTGGCGGGGAAAATGCTCAACTTATCAAGCTTAGTAATTACCTCACCAGTTAAATAATCAATTTGCTTGATAGCATCAATATCATCACCAAAAAATTCTATTCGATAGGCACAATCCTCGCCAACTGGGAAAATATCCAGGTTCTCACCTCGCACCCTAAAAGTACCTCGCTCGAAACTAATATCATTGCGCTGGTATTGGATATCATTTAACTGCCTTAGCAATTTATCGCGCTTACGTAGGTCGCCGACTGCCAACTTAATCGTCATACTAGCATAGTCATCAATACTACCGATGCCATAGATACAACTTACCGATGCCACAATAATGACATCTTTACGGCTAAGCAGACTGGCGGTAGCGGCGTGGCGGAGGCGATCTATCTCTTCGTTGATTGAGCTATCTTTTTCTATAAAAGTATCGCTACGGGCAATATAGGCCTCTGGCTGGTAATAGTCAAAATAACTTACAAAATAGTGCACGGCGCTGGTAGGGAAAAATTCCTTAAATTCGCCATACAGCTGAGCAGCAAGAGTTTTATTATGACTCAAAATTAATGTCGGCTTACCATAATTGGCTATAACCCCAGCCATAGTAAAGGTCTTACCAGAGCCGGTAATGCCCAGTAAGGTTTGTTCTTTAATTTTATTGCGCAAACCATCGCTCAACTTTTTTATAGCCTGAGGCTGGTCTCCAGCGGGCGAGAACTTAGAATGTAACTTAAAAACGCTCACGCTACTATTGTAGCAACTTTAGCGACTAATAAGTACAGATTTTAAAAGAGTAACCAAGGAAGGTTTTTGGACATACAAAACCTTGACTGCTGCTTCTGAACTGTAATATTCAATTCGTGTTTTTTTATTTTGTGCTGTAAGCATTTTTGTTTTTTAATTAATACTTAAACTAAGTATCTATTAACATAAGCATCATGTCAATAGGATTTGCTTGGGTTTTTTATCTAGTTATTAGTAGCCGGCTATTGCAGCAAAGCTCTTATAGACCATGAATGCGCCTACGAGGACAAATAGTGCACAGATTATTACTACTGCTAGCTTGTTAATTCTTGTTGAAGATTGGCCTCGGCTTGATGATACCCTGGATTGTGATTTTTTAGCTGGCATTATTGCCCCTTATTTAATAGTTAACTTTCATAATACTTATGATTATAAGGTATGTCAATTTATTTGCGACAAAATTCCCCTACTGCCAGTCTGCTACTAAAGGTACCAATAGCTACCTCAAGCCTTGGGCTAACTATTTGGCAAAGATAGTATCTAATTTAGCCTTATCAAACCCAACAACGATTTCGCCGCCGACATCAATGACAGGTACGCCCATTTGGCCGGATTTATCTACCATCTCCTGAACTCTGCCGCGCTGTTCACCTAAGTCTACAAGCTCATATTCTATTTTATTATCAACAAAATATTCCTTCACATACTTACAGTAGACGCAGCTAGGCGTGGTATATAATATTACCTTTTGAGTTTTTGCGGGGGGCTTAGGGCTCACTATATATCTCCTTGGGTTGACTTCAAGTGTAGCATAATTATAACTTCGCTAGGTACTGTGAGGCTTGAATAGCTGCCTTAGCACCCTCTCCGGCAGCAGTAATAATCTGTTTTTCTATAACCGTAGTGATATCCCCTGCAGCAAAGATGCCTTTCTGTGATGTGGCATTATATTCATCAATAATTATCTCTCCAGATTTATTAAGCTTTACGAGCCCTTTTAAATAACCAGTGGCCGGAAGGGACCCAATCTCAATAAAGACCCCCGAAACTGGCAAGTCTTTTTGTAGCCCACCATCCCTAGTTTTTATTCTAATTGACTCCACAAATTTCTGACCTTCAATCCCGACTATCTCGGTACTGTTTAAAAGCCTAATATGAGGCAAGTCCATAGCCTTATCAATCATAATTTTATCACCACTCAACTCCGGCATAATATTAACTATATAGACCTGATTAACTAACTTGCTAATATTCAATGCGGCATCAAGTGCGGAATTCCCGCCGCCGATGATCGCCACATCCTTACCTTTAAAAAGTGGTCCATCGCACCAAGCGCAATATGCCACACCTCTGTTCATGAATTCTTTTTCGCCTGGCACACCAAGTTCCCTGGGTACCTTACCGCCAGCAATCAGTATGGCCTTAGCGCGTTCAGATTTACCGTCACCAGTAGTAGTCTCAAAATTTTTAGCTTTTTTCGTAATTTTTTTAATCCCGGAAATACTAACCCTGAGTTCTAAGTCTTCTTTGAATTCCTCTAAATGATCCTCGAATTTTTTAACTAAATCTGGGCCAGTAATGACACTAAACCCCAGATAGTTTTCAATATCGCTACTCCAAGCTGCTTGCCCACCAATATCCTTACTAATAATTAATGTTTTTAACTTTTTACGAGCGGCATATACCCCCGCTGTCATGCCAGCTGGGCCAGCCCCAATAATAATTAAATCGTAGACTTTACTCATACTTTTGCAATCTCCTTAGGCTTGTAGTCTTGCGGGGCGTGAGCCAGTAAATTCAGAAGTCTCTGCTTGGGTAGCAATCCAGCCTGTGCACCAAGTTGCTGCGCCACGCTCATGGGGTTAATTGGTGCCCACCGCAGCGCCGTAATAATATCCTCACCGCTAGCGATGGCCGCAACAAATGTCGAGGTATAAGCATCGCCGCAGCCAGTTCTATCATATGGTTTTTGAGGGTCTGGGTAGTTGCGCATGCTATAAATAGTTGTTCCATCGCTCGCATAGCTCCCCTTAGGACCATCCGTAATAACAACAATCTTGGGCCCATAGCTATGGATAGTTCTTATTAGTTTTGGAATATCTAGAGTTTGACTCTTAGTAATAATTTGAGCTTCCTCTAAATTAACAGCAAACACCTCTGTTTTTTTGTATATACGCCTAAGCTTACTAACCCCCTCTCTTATCTGGAAAGTACCAGGCTGAAAAGCCAGCTTAACATCTGGGTTTTGCTCTAGATAGCTAGCTATGTGCTCATGAATATGCTTTGCCTTGTCGCCGATTGAACTTAAGTATATCCATCTTGGTTGCTTTGCCGAGCTGATATCGGGCCACTGATATTTATAAGGTTCATGCTTAATTAAGATCGTCCTATCTGCCCCATACCACAATACATAATGATAATTACTAGCCATAGATTTATTAACAAAAATAAATTCTGTTGAAACCCCGTGGGAGTGCAGACTGACTAATA
>SICO01000021.1 GCA_009691435.1 Candidatus Saccharimonadota bacterium
ATCTGAATGAATAAAGACCAGGCCAAAGACAGAGCCAAAGAGCTCTCTGAGGTCATCAACGACTACCGCTACCGTTACCATGTTTTAGGCGATCCATCGGTCACAGATGAGGTTTATCAAAGCCTGACTCGCGAATTAACCAAAATCGAAGAGGCCTATCCTGAACTAATAACACCCGACTCACCGACTCAGAGAGTCGGGGGTAAGGCCTCAGCAAAATTTAAAAATATCTCGCACCAACGCCCGATGCTCAGCCTGAACGATGTTTTTGATGCTGGCGAGCTAGAGGCTTGGGAGAAGCGCGTTCATAAGCTCACCCAAAAAACCAAGCTAGAATACTATGTAGAGCTCAAGATGGACGGATTGGCTATGGCACTGCAGTACGAAAAAGGCCTGTTTGCACGCGCTATAACGCGCGGCGACGGTAAGATTGGCGAAGATGTTACCCATACCGTCAAGACGATTCAGACCATACCGTTGGAGTTGCGTCAAAGCGACAAGGTCTCGGCCGAAGTTTATGATTTTTTTGAAATCCGCGGGGAGGTAATAATACCCAAAAAAGATTTTAACGATATCAACCTTCAGCGCGCCAAAGATGGCTTGCAATTATTTGCTAATCCACGCAATGCCGGAGTGGGTACTATCCGCCAGCTTGACCCGGCAGTAGCTGCCAGCCGTAATCTAAAATTTATTGCCTACGGGGTAGAGATGGATCTGCCGGGCTTAACTAGCCACGAAGACGAACACAATATGGCCCGCGAGCTTGGCTTTATGGTGGAGCCGAACGACCAAACCGTATCAAGTGTGGCAGAGATTCGAGCTTACATCACCAAATGGTCTGATGCGCGTCAAAAATTGCCATACCAGACCGACGGACTCGTCATCACTATCAATGACAATGCAGAATTTGAGGCCCTCGGCATAGCCGGCAAGGCACCTCGTGGCGCCATCGCCTACAAGTACCCGGCCGAAACCGCCACTACAATACTTGAAGATATTAGAGTTAGTATTGGGCGTACCGGTGCGGTTACACCTTATGCAGTTTTGACGCCGGTCAATGTGGCTGGCAGTACCGTTAGGCGTGCCACCCTCCATAATGAAGATGAGGTAGCCCGCAAGGATTTGCGCATCGGCGACACGGTGATTATTCAAAAGGCCGGCGATATTATCCCTGAAGTGATTGAACCTATCACCAAGCTTAGAACAGGGAATGAAAAAATATGGAAAATGCCAACTAGCATCGATGGAGTTGCCGTCGTACGCCCTGCTGGCGAGGCAGTGGCTCGACTGGCAGATTTACAAACTGGCGAAATTCGCTGGCAGCAGCTCATACATTTTGTATCGAAATCAGCTTTTGATATCGATGGTTTGGGCGAAAAGATACTGGCTCAATTGATGGAAGAAGGACTGATAGGAGATGCCGTAGATATTTTTAAACTAAAAAAAGAGGACCTAGTGGGGCTTGATAGGTTCGCCGAAACCTCGGCCCAGAATTTAATCGATTCTATCGCCGAGCACTCCAAAGTGGGCCTAGGTAGATTTATATACGCCCTAGGAATTCGTCATGTCGGGTCCAAAACTGCCGAAGATATAGCACAGCACTACCGTAGCCTAGCTAAGTTTTTGGTTGCCCAGCCCAGTGATTTGGCTAGTATCGTCGGGGTTGGTGGTGTCATGTCGGAATCGCTGATTGGCTGGCTCGGCCAGCCCGACAACATTAGGCTCGTCAAGCAGCTTTTAGACCACGGAGTCGTGGTTGCCATCGCCAAGCCAAAAGCCAAGGGCGAACTGACCCTAACGACGTGGGTTTTTACCGGCACCCTTAGTTCGCTAAGCCGGGAAGAAGCAAGCGCAAAAGTGCGAGCTCGAGGAGGGCAGGTAACTAGCACGGTCAGTAGTCAGACTAGCTTTCTAGTTTATGGCTCAGATCCAGGCAGCAAGTATGACAAGGCTAAAAGCCTAGGGGTGACCACGCTTGACGAGAGGGGCTTTACCAAAAAGCTTAGCACATGATATAATTAAGCATAATAAGTTATGGTTCAAATTAATAAAACACAAACCAAAACACAAAGTAAGGACATCCTATATTGCTTTAGCCCATTGGTGATGCTAATTACTTTTATGGTTGAGATGAGTCTCGCTATCTATGTTTTTATTCGCGTTAAACCATCTAGGATAAAAAATATAGTGATTATTATTCTTAATCTGCTAGCTATTTTCCAATTAGCTGAATTCTTTGTTTGTGGTACGCACTCTGGGCTAGTAGCGGATGTGGCGTCAAGGGTAGGCTACATTGCTATTACCTTTTTGCCAGCTACTAGCATTATACTAATCAATGAGATCGCTGGCCGCAAGAGACATTGGACAACAGCCATGGCAATGGCCTTAGCAACTGGCTTTGCAGTCTATTTTGGCCTAGTGCCTGGGCATTTAAATAACTCGATTTGCACCGGGAACTATGTGATATTCAGCCTTGGTTATTGGGCTAGTACCATCTACGCAATTTACTATTTCGGCGTAATATTTATGGGGATTGGTATGTCGTATCAGTTAGCAAAAAAGCAAAAATCTAAATTAAAGCGCAATAGCTTGCATTGGCTGATTGTTGGCGCGCTTTCATTTTTAGTACCCACTGGGTTAATTTATTGGATTACTGCACCGGCAGTTTTATCTATCCCATCGGTAATGTGCGGCTTTGCTATCATTTACGCTATAATTTTAGTTTCAAAAATAATCCCCCAGACCACTAAAGCAAAATAATTTTTTAAAGCTTTTTAATATTAGCTATAATCTGTTAAAATAACAGATATGGCAAAATTAACAGTCGACGAAATACAAGCTGTCGCGAAGCTAGCAAGAATACAGCTGCAGGATAACGAGCTAGCATCAGTTAGCGAAGAGGTTAGCTCTATTCTAGATTTCGTTATGGCTATTAATGAGGTTGATACGGCCAGAGTAGTACCAACATCACAGGTCACTGGCATCACTAATGTCTGGCGTGAAGATGAAGTGCATAAATGCAAAATTGCTCCGAAAGATTTATTATCAGAAGCCCCAGATTTTCAGGATGGGTGTATTAAAGTTAAAAAGGTGCTTTAGGTGGAGGCCTATTAGTAAATGGCAAATTTGAATTATTTATCTATCACAGAGGCTCATCAGCTACTTAGTACCAAGCAGGTCAGCGCCAAAGAGTTAACTCAATTCTATATTGATAAAATTAGGAGACTAAACCCTAAGCTTAGAGCTGTTTTAGTAGTTTGTGAGGCTCAAGCACTCGAGCAAGCCCAGCAGACTGATAAAAAGTTAGCAAATGGCTTGAGCATTGGTATGCTAGAGGGCATACCATACACCGCAAAGGATATGTTCATGACGCGAGGCGTTCAGACCACCGCCGGTAGTAAGATTTTAGAAAATTATACTCCTCCGTATTCTGCCAGCGTTATTCAAAAGCTAGATACCGCCGGTGCAATTATGATAGCAAAAGTTAACCAAGATGAATTTGCCCATGGCGGCAGCACCGAAAATAGTTCTTATCATGCCACTCATAACCCCTGGGATTTAGACCGCGTGCCGGGTGGAAGTTCGGGTGGCTCAGCCGCATCGGTCGCTGCCGACTTTGGTATCTTTAGCCTAGGTACCGATACCGGTGGCTCAATCAGGCAGCCAGCTAGCTATTGTGGAGTGACAGGCTTCAAGCCAACCTACGGAGTTGTTAGTCGCTATGGCGTCGTGGCCATGGCTAGTAGCTTTGATTGTGTTGGGCCAGTGGCGCGCAGTGCGCAGGACGCGCAGATAGTTTTTGAAATCATTGCCGGCAAGGACCCTAGGGATTCTACTACCATTGAGCTAAGTACTGCTAGCCAAGGTTTATCTCGTATTAATGCTATTTTTTATGATGCCGAAGCTGCAGGCAGGCAAGTATCTAGTGCTGTATCAGAACTTAATTCTGATATTGTAAGTATTAAAATTGGAAATGACTTAACAGCTTTTGGCTCCACAGAGTTAGCATTGGCTGCATATTATGTTTTAGTGTCATCAGAAATCAGCTCTAATTTAGAGCGCTACGATGGCGTGCGTTATGGCAGTTCAGCCAAGGATGCTGATGATTTAATCCAAACCTATTTTAAGACCCGCGGTGAGTTTTTTGGCCCTGAAGTTAAACGCCGGAATATTATTGGTACTTATGCCCTTTCTGCAGGGTATTATGACGCTTACTATAAAAAAGCCATGCAGGCCAGAACTATCATTAAAAAGTCTCTAGATAAAATATTCGAGCACAATGATATTATACTGACTCCTACTACACTTGGCGGTGCTTTTAAGCTAGGCTCCATAACTGACCCAGTAGAGATGTACCAAACTGACCTTTTAACTGTCTTTGCCAATCTTGCTGGGATTCCAGCAATCAGCATCCCCTTTGGGATAGAGCTGAGTTCTGGTATGCCACTCGGCCTGCAGATAATGGGGAAGCAGGGTAATGATTTACAGGTACTTAATGTTGCTAACTATTTGCAGACAATAACTAATTGGCATACTAAAGTTAGCGAGTTAAAGCTATGAGCCTATCGCTATTGTCTTTCTTGGTAGCCTTAGTAGTCATGACAATTTTGCTGACAATAATGTTAAAGCAGAAAGCTAGACCTGCCCACAAAGGCTATGGGGGAGTTTCAGGGCAACCCGATGCTCCTAGCGAATTTAGTGTTGAGCTAGTTCAGTCTAAGTGGGCAGAAATTAGCGCTATGCAAAACAGCGGACCCCTGGGGCTCAAGAGTGCACTATTTGAGGCCGACAAGCTTTTAGATTATTGTATGATTGGCAAGGGCTTTGCAGGCGACACTATGGGTGAACGCCTCAAGACTGGTGGCCATAAGTTCGGCAACATTAATGCCGTCTGGGCTGCCCACAAACTTCGCAATCAGCTCGCCCATGAGGTTAAGCACGATTTAGTTGCCTCACAGGTTAAGCAGGCAATCAGCGATTTGGGCACCGCGATAAAAGATTTGAGCGTTAAGCTATGAGTACGCAGATGCCACCGCTACAATCAAGCGATGAAGAGCAGGGCAGGGTTGATTTGCGCTATGATCAAGGCCAGCATGGGCAGACTGTTGTGGCCTGTGCGAGGGAACTAAAGCTATGTGGATTCGACGACGAATTCATAAAAGATTATAGAGGGTCGACACTAGTTGGTGCCAATATCTCGGTACGCGAAAGGCTTGATAGCTTATCTGCCCAAGACTTCAAAAAACCAATCGCGCTTATTGAGAAGTTTCCCCAAATCCTCAGCTACTCACCAGAAAACATCAATAGACGAGTGCGGCTTTTTGGCAGGCTTGTAAGGATATTTGACTCACCTATAAACCCGGTAGAAATGATGGAACAAGAAACCGCTTTATTTGGTACTAAACTTGATAAACTCCTAGCGCTAACTAGAATTGTTCGCAACAGCCTGCATGTCTCGGACGAAATCGACCGAAAGCTAATTCACGATATCGTTTTTGCCAACCTCGAGGATGTGATGCTGGCGCTTGAAGGAATCGGTGAAGCCCAGCATAGCACCGCGCCACAGTATACAATACAAGATATACTAGCTAGGGTTAGACAAATCAAAGCCCAAAAGATACCCAAAGACACCAAGCGCTCTGAAATAGAATCGGCCGAATACATCGACCCCAAAGTAAGACAACAATACTTCAGGGGCTATCCACTTAAAAAGGATAAACTATGAGCAAATACAAACCAACCATCGGCATCGAAATCCACGCCCAGCTCACCACTAAAAGCAAAATGTTTTGTGGGTGCGACAATAATAGCCGTAAGGCTCAACCCAATGTTAATATTTGCCCAGTTTGTATTGCCTTGCCCGGTACATTGCCAGTCGCCAATAAGGGGGCAATTGAAATGGCCATTAAGCTCGCCCATGGGCTTAATGCCAAGGTCGCTACCAACACAAGTTTTGATAGAAAAAACTATTTTTATCCTGACTCACCGAAAGGCTATCAGATAACCCAAATGGACCAGCCGATTATTCAAAAAGGTCATGTTGAAATATTGGTTGCCGACCAATTTATAAGTATTGGTATTCACCATGCTCACCTTGAGGAGGACGCCGGTAAGCTAATTCATCCCGAGGGTACCGATTATAGCCTGGTTGATTTTAATAGGGCCGGTACCCCACTTGTTGAGATAGTTTCAGAGCCAGACATTAAAAGCACCGAGCAAGCTAAGCGCTACTTGCAGGAAGTTTATAATATCGTAACTAGCCTTGGGGTCTGTGATGGCGATATGCAACATGGTAATTTTAAGTTTGATCTCAATGTATCGGTCAGTAATTCGGCAGAGCTAGGGACTAGAACAGAGCTTAAAAACCTTAACTCTTTCCGTAATGCCGAGAGAGCATTGAGTTACGAAATAAATCGCCAAATAGAAGTATTAGAAGGTGGCGGTACTATCGAGCAAGAAACTAGGGGCTGGAATGATACCAAGGCTGTAACTTTTTCTCAGCGCAGCAAGGAGCAGGCTAACGACTATCGGTATTTTCCAGAGCCTGATATCCCCCCAATGGTCTTAAGTAGGGAGCTTGTTAGTAGTGTCCAAAGCGAAATTAAAATTTTACCTATTAATGTCCGCAAAGAGCTCCACTTGTTAAAGCTTAGTGTGAGCGAGCAAGATATCTTGATATCCCAGCCTAAGACGGCCGAAATTTTTATGTCAGCCCAGGCTCGGCTTAAAAGCCCGGAGCTGGTTAAGCAAGCAGTTAATTGGTTAGTAGGTGACTATCAGGCTATTTTGGTAAAGACTAAAAAGCCCGTTTTAACTGGTGGTAATCTGGCTGAATTAATCACCCTCATTGAGGATGGAACAATTAGCTCCAAAATTGCTAAAGACATCTTCGCGGAGGTAGTAGCTGGGCTCAAGCCAACTGATATCGTCTCTAGCAAAGGGCTTAAACAATTATCAGACAATAGCGAGCTAGAGCTAATCATAAAAAAGATTATTCTTGATAATCCAAAACCGGCCGAAGCTTATAGGGCTGGCAACGAACGAGTGCTTGGGTTTTTTGTGGGACAGGCTATGCAGGCAACCAATGGTCAAGCTAACCCTACCAAAGTTAGCTCGCTTATGGTTAAATTATTAAAGGAATAAATATGCAAAATATACCAACTGAAATATTTTCTGGCTTTAATGACGTATCGGTATCAGCATCGGGGATACTGCCCAAAGTACCAGCGGCGTTAGTAACCGTAGTGCTAGGATATATTATTATTAAGATAGTAGCTCGATTTTTGAAAGCAACCTTACGCTTAACGAGCTGGCCGGTTGGCCTACAAGAGATCATGACTACCCTCATCAGGATAGTGATGTGGACGCTTTTATTAATTGCTATTTTCCAGGTACTGGGCCTCACTGGCATTGCACTAGCCGTGACAGGCTCATTTGCAATTTTACTGCTAGGTTTTTCTTCTGGTATTTCCTCTACAGTCAGTGACTTAATGGCCGGCTTACAAATTGCTAACGATAAAGACTTTAAGGTTGGCTATAAGGTGAGAGTAGGGGATCAAAAAACTACTGGGATAGTTAGAGAAATGGATATTAAAAAAATTCGTATTGAAGATGTTTATGGCAAGATTCATGTTGTGCCCAATAGCGTTATAGAGAAAAACGAATGGGTTGTGCTAGAGAGGCATGTTTATTCTGAAATGCCCAAAGACCATGGTGCTATAATTAAAAAAGCTAAATTATTAAGCAAGAAAGTGAAGGGATAAAAAGATGGAAACACTACTAGTAGTTCTAATAACGTTAGTTTCAATTGCGCTGATTGTACTAGTAATTTTTACGACCGTATTCTTATTTGGTTTAATTAGCGTTATGAAGCAGATTCGCTTAGCTTCAAAAAAAGTGCAGGAAAGTGCCGATACAGCAACCGAATTGGTTGACGAGGTCAGAAGCGCAATAGTTAACCCGGGAGTGGTCGCTCTGATGCTAGAGAAGTACCTAAAACATCACCTCCGCAAAAAGGGTAAGAAGTAAATGGCTCGAAGGAGAGGCTTTATATTAGGAGCAGCAATCGGCGCGACTATTGCTGGTGGGCTGGCATTACTCTTCGCACCTAAAGCTGGAGATGAGTTGCGCCAGGACATTGCAAATAAAGCCAAGGAAGTTAGCGGTGAGCTAGATAGCAGGATTAAGCAGGCAAAAATAGATGCTAATGCGTTGTCAGGCGAGGCTAAAATAGCTAGGCTAGAAATCATTAGCCGTGCTGAGGCGCTGAAGTTTGGCCTCGGGGCTAAGAGTGCTCAATTTAATAAATCTGGTAAAAAAATAACGCGCGTGACCGCCAGGGAAGCTGATAAAATGATACAAGACGGCAAGATTTTAATTATTGAGCTAGGCAAAAATAAGGCAGATGCTATTAAGGAAACTAAAAGGTTCACTAAAAAAGCCTCTAAATCTGGCAGTAAGATTATGAAGGTAGCCTCATCTGAAGTAAAAAAAGGCTTAAGCTCAAAAGGCAGTAAGCAGTAAAAATGTCTAAAAAATCAAGAATAAACCCAATCGCAGCCGAAAAGCTAATTTCACTAGATGGAATAATAGAAATCTTAGATAACCCTAAAAAATTATTTTGGCTAAACTTCAAGGCTGGCTTTGTTCGAGGTTTTGCGGGGATTCTAGGTGCCACCCTAGCGGTTATATTAATTGGCATAATGGTTGCAAAGCTTGGTGGCGTTCCGGTAATAGGCGA
>SICO01000022.1 GCA_009691435.1 Candidatus Saccharimonadota bacterium
TTGGAAGGTACTAATGTGTCCTAGTATAAACTTTGTTTTAAAAATGTCAAGGGTTAACCACTTAACTAGCTATATAATGTATAATATTTTAGATCATGAGTACGCTAGATAATAAACTTAAATTACTTCCTACCACGCCAGGTATTTATTTTTTTAAAGATAAGTCAGGTAGAATTATCTATATTGGCAAGGCTTCAATACTGAAAAATCGCGTAAAATCTTATTTTAGAGCTAGCAATAAGGACCATAAGACGCTGCTCTTGGTATCTAATATAGCCGATTTAGACTGGATAGAAACATCATCGGAGGTCGATGCGTTGTTTTTGGAGGCCGAGTTCATAAAACGTCACAAGCCGCTTTACAATGTTCGCGAAAGAGATGATAAGAACTTTATTTTTATCAGAATTACAATGCAAGAGGACTTTCCTTCGGTTAGCTTGGTGCGTCGTCCAGTCGACGACAAGTCGCGCTACTTTGGGCCTTTCGTGCAGAGCTATGGAGTGCGCCAGGCTTTAAGGTACTTGCGCAAGGTTTTTCCGTATTTCGTGAAAGATAACCACAAGTACAGCTCCAAGCTAGAATATCAGATAGGAGTGCTGCCGCGACCAGATATCTCTCAGCTCGACTACCGCAAACAAATTAAAAAGCTGGTGTTGGTGCTAGAAGGTAAGAGTACCCAGCTGATTGACCAGCTGCAAAAAGACATCGGCAAATTAGCTAAGGCCCGCCGATATGAAGAAGCAGCTGATTTCAGAAACCAATTTCTGGCCCTTAAAGCCCTAAACAGTAGAGTCATCTTTGGAGGTGAAGAAAAAATAGCCATCGGAGTAGATTCTGCTCTTTCGGAACTCGCCGAATTGTTAGAACTCAGGCAGCCGCCACGACGAATCGAATGCTATGATATTAGCAACTTCGCCGGCGAGGATAGTGTTAGCTCGATGGTGGTATTTTCGGACGGCGTTCCTGACAGCAAGGCCTATCGACATTTTAAGATGCGAACCCGCGGCCCAAATGACTTTGCAATGATGCAAGAAACACTCACCAGAAGATTCTCCAAGCGCAACGAGGCTTGGCCAAAGCCAGACTTGATTATTGTTGATGGGGGGAAAGGCCAACTATCTAGCTCCAAAAAAACTCTCGGCGCTATCGGCATCAAAGTTATGACTGTAGGTCTGGCGAAACGCTTCGAGACGCTGGTAGTTGACTTTAACGACATTAGTCCCAGCACTACTCTGCAGCAAGACGGCGGCTATTACACGTTTAATTTTGAAGCTAACTCGCATCTTCTGCATCTGTTACAGCGAATCCGTGATGAGGCTCATCGCTTTGCGGTTGGCTATCACACCCATGTCAGAAATACCCGCACCAAGCGTTCAGTATTGGACGGCATGGTTGGCATCGGGCCCGTTACCCGCAAGAAGCTCATCAGGGCCTTTGGTAGTGTGGCCGGAATAAAGCAGGCCTCCGAAGCTGATATCTCTGCAGTAGTGGGTAAAACCAAGTCCCAAGTGATAATCTCTCAACTTGGTCAATAACTACCATCTTATCTGTTAATATGCTAAAATATAGCTCGTGATAAAAAGATTTTTATTTACTTGGCTAGCTAATTTTATTGGCTTGCTTCTAGGCTCTATATTTTTAAGCGGTATTAATGCCAGCGGGCTATGGGTGGTTCTAATCGCCAGCCTACTCTTTGGTATTATTAATGCCTTACTAAAACCAGTACTTGTAATTCTTAGCCTGCCATTTATTGTCATAACATTTGGCCTGTTTAGCTTACTAATTAATGCTTCGCTGCTATATATTACTAGTGCTATTTACAAACCATTTCATGTCACTTCTATCGGTGCAGCAGTCGCAGCCGTGATTGTAGTCTGGCTTGCTAACTACATTATGAGTTTTATAATTGACCGCGAGAAACTATGAAAACTTTTTTACAGATAAGTTTAATAGTAGTTTCAATCCTAATTGTTGTATTTGTCCTTATGCAGAATCAGGGCTCTGGGCTAGGTACAGCCTTTGGCGGCGAAACGAATTTCTACCGCACCAAGCGAGGTGCCGAGAAGTTTTTGTTTTATGGCACAATTGTTTTGGGCGTGGCCTTCGTAGTTTGCATATTGGGCCTTCTAACAATTAAATAAAATGAGCTCATATACTGAATTTACTTTACACAGAAAGTTTAGGCGCCTACGCCGTAAGCTTAGGCTTTGGCGGGCATGGACAATTAATTATCTTAATCGGCATGTTTTTGGGGCATGGCAAAAACTCGGCAATGTGCGGTGGACTTTTCTGGCTTGGATATTTATTGTACTAATCTCTCTTTGGGGGCTAATATGGCAATTGCAAACTATCGGTTCCTCCTCCAGGCTAGAAAAGCCAATCAGTGGGGGGTTATATCGTGAGGCAATTTTGGGGCAAGTTAAGAGCGTTAACCCACTTTTCCCTGATAATTCCGCAACAGCGGATGTTACGAGCCTAGTATTTAGCGGCTTAACTAAGGTCAATGGCAACCGCGAGATTGTGCCAGATTTAGCCGAACGCTGGGAGATTAGCGCTGACCGTAAAAATTATACTTTTTATCTTCGTAAAAATTTATTGTGGCAAGACGGTGTTAAGTTAACCGCACATGATATTGCTTTTACGATTGAAACAGTAAAAAATCCAGATACTCGCAGCCCATACATAGCCAACTGGAATGGCGTTAATTTTACTGTTATTGATGATTACACTATTAGTTTTGTTTTGCCTTCATCATATGGTAACTTTTTATCTAATACGACACTTGGGATGTTGCCTAAACATAAACTTGCAAAAGTTGCCCCCGCGCACCTAAGGGCTCATGAATTTAGCCAAGCTCCAGTTGGTAGTGGTCCATATAAAATAAGTTTACTTGAGGTAGATAGTACGGTAATTGACTTAGAGGCCAATGAAAAATATTATGTCCATCAGCCATATATAGCTAAAATTCGTATTGAGCTGTTTCAAGATCAAAACGAAATGGTGGATGCCTTAATTAGAAAGCAAGTAGATGCTATTTCGCAAGTTTTACCAAATGATGTGGAGAAAGTAGAAAAAATTGAAGGCATCAATGATCATCGTATTGGGTTACCTGCATATGTTGGAGCTTTCTTTAACTTGCGCAGTCCAATTCTTTCAAACCTAGCCCTGAGGCAAGCTTTAGCATATTCTGTTAGCCGGGAAGCTATTATTAGAGATAAGCTAAGCTCTGAAGCTATCCAGTTCCACTATCCTATCCCCGCAGGGTTTACTGGGTTTAACCCTAATGCTATGAAGTACGAGCTTAATAGTGATAAGGCGAAGGCCCTATTCGGTGAATCTAAGGTAGGTAAGGCTACGATTAGATTAGTAACGCTAGATAGCCCAGTTTATAAAAGTGTTGCAGATTATCTTGCCAGCGTATGGGGAGAACTAGGCCTTAAGGTGGAGGTTATAACTGCAAGCTCAGTAGAACTTCAGCAGAACTACATACGGAGCCGAAATTATGACGTCTTGCTATACGGGCAAAACCTTGGGCTTGACTCTGATGTTTATAGCTTCTGGCACTCTAGCCAAATTGACGACCCGGGTTTGAATGTCTCGCTTTATAAAAACCCAGAAGTAGATAGGTTGCTAGAAACAGGCAGGGTCGCCAAAGATCCTAGCTATAAAGCAAGCCGCTACTCGGCTTTTGTGGAACAATGGGCAAAGGATTTACCAGCAATTATACTATACAGCCCATATTATAATTATCCCCAGAGCAAACTTATTAAAGGGTTTGATGCTAAGAAAATTGCCGAGCCTAGCAATCGATTTTATAACATCTACGATTGGTACATAAAAACAAGATAAGTAGCCAATTTATTTCGTGTAATAAAAATTATAGCCAGTATCGTTGCGCCGGTCCCAATTGAATTCAGGTCGAAAGAGGTACCAGATACTATGGTAGGTATCAACGCCGGCTTTTTGATATTCATAGGTATTTTTATCGTTTGTTTCAATATTATTGTTAGTTTTTGATAATACTGCGCCTTCGGGCACTCCCTCTGTCGGTCTTAAGCAAAAAGAAGCATCCAGAGGTATTACAACGCTGTAGCGACCTTCGGCGTTAGTCGTTGGTGATTTATCTTTTAAGCATGTCGTGAGTTTAACATTGGGCAAAGGCTGGTCGTTGAGTGTAATTTTCCCGCTTATTACCACATTGTATGACTCCGATGGCAGCCCGAAGGGGTTGGCCGGAAGTATTGGCGCAGAAGGGTACCCCGCGAGTGATTGGTCGGTCCCGCTTTGTGCAAATGTTGTACCTTTTATCCAGCAATGGTAGCTTGCATTCCACGGCTGGGTTCCACGGCTGGCAAAGGTATTGTTAAAGGCCATTTCTTGAATTTCTCCTGGCGCTAGATAAGCCTGGGGGTACTGAGCAGCTAGCTCGGCCCCGACTGCGCCACGCCAAGTGCCAGAATCGTATTGGTATTTACCAGTGTGGCCACTAGGCCCCATGCGATCATAGCGTCCACCAGATTCGCAGTAGCCTATTTTATCTCTCCAGAAATCTGGGTCAGTATTAAAGACCGGTATTCCGGTTGCAGCATAGCTTTTAAAAACTAAGTACAGTCCGCCGGCAACAAAGATAGCTAAAAAAATAATTACTAACGGCTTGCTAGCGATAAAACTCTTAACCTCCAATTTATTTTTAGCACGTTTATTAGTATGTTTTAGCATAAGCTTATCTACTAGTTTAAATTACATACAAAATAAGTCAAATTAATCGACATAAGCTTACTAAAATTGCTATGCTATATATATGAGCAATATTTTAAGAGACTTAAAAGAGAAGCTAGATGGTGAGGTAGCTATTGATACCCAAACGAGAGAGTTTTTTTCGACTGACGGAGGAATCTTTAAAGTTTTACCTAAATTGATTATCTATCCTCGTAATGAAAATGACGTTAGTGAAACATTAAGATTTAACCATAACCTACTGGCCTCAAAACGAGCTTTGCCAGTAACGGCACGGGGCAAGGGTACCGACCAAGGCGGGGGCTCATTATCTGAAGGGATTTGTATAGTACTAACAGCGCATATGAGAAAACTCGTAGCTATTAATAACGATACTGTAACGGTTCAGCCGGGCATGATTTATTCACACCTTGAAACTGTCCTGCATAGCCATGGCAGGTTTTTGCCACCCTACCCCGCCAGCATGGATTTTTGCAGTATCGGCGGCGCGATAGCCAATAATTCATCTGGCGAGAAAACACTAAAATATGGTGCAACTAGGAACTACGTAGCTTCATTGCGCGTGGTTTTGTATAACGGAGATGTGATAGAGACATACCGGCTCAGTAAAAAAGAACTTAAACAAAAAAGGAAGCAACAAGATCTTGAGGGGCAACTGTATAGAGAACTAGATGATTTAATTGAGAATAATTTGCAACAAATTGAATCTGGCAAGCCAAAGACCTCGAAAAATTCAGCAGGTTACGATTTGTGGGATATTAAGCGCCGAGATGGTAGCTTTGATATGTCGCAGCTGTTTATTGGGTCCCAGAGCACCTTGGGCATTATAACTGAAGCAAAATTATATCATGTCGCTTATAATTCTAGCACTACACTCTTGGTGGGATATTTTGATAGCATTAAAAAACTCCAGCAAGCGGTCATGGAAATATCCCCACTAAACCCTAGCGCCCAAGAGTTAGTTGATGACAATGTCTTGAAATTTGTAATAGAAAAACGCCCCGAGATGGTTAAAAATCTCTTGCCAGAGCAGTTGCCGGCATTTGTTTTACTGGTAGAAT
Organism: Candidatus Saccharimonadota bacterium; assembly: GCA_009691435.1. Taxonomy (GTDB): domain Bacteria; phylum Patescibacteriota; class Saccharimonadia; order CAILAD01; family BJGX01; genus SICB01. The sequence continues at coordinate 5,799 of SICO01000022.1, forward strand.
TTGATGATGCTAAGGCTAAGGCCCAAGCAAAAAACTCCCAGCGCGCCTATGCTATATTACAAAAACACTCATATCAGCAAAGAGTAACCTCCAATAAACTTGAGCAAGATCAGCTTTGGAAGATACGCCGACAGGCCGCTGCTGTAATATGGACTCAACAGGGACCCAAAAAAGCTTTACCAATTATTGAGGACGGGGTAGTGCCGTTGGATAAGTTTGAGGAGTTTGTAGAAAAAGCTTATTTAATTTTAGATAAATATAAAGTTAAGGATGCCGTTTGGGGGCATGCCGGAAATGGGCATTTACATATTCAGCCCTTTATGGACCTTAGCAATATTCGAGATAGGCACAAGATCTATGCTCTGAGCGATGAATTTTATAGGATGGTTTTAAGCCTAGGTGGCAGTATTTCGGGTGAGCATAATGACGGGATTATGAGGGGCACTTACTTGCGTCAAATGTATGGACCAGAAATGTATAGTTTATTTAAGCATGTCAAAAAACTCTACGACCCACATAATTTATTAAACCCACGTAGTAAGCTTGGTTCTACTAAAGAGTATGGCATGATTCATTTACGCAAAGAATATTCAATGCAGCATCTTCTGGAGCACTTGCCAGGCCTAGCATCATTCCATTAGCCTTACTAAAGCTAGTAAATTTAGATATAATAGCACAGTTCAACAGTTTTTTGGCTTTACCAATCCTGTAAATTATATTTGCAGGATTGTAAGGAGTAAATATATCCTAATCGTAGCAATTAATCTTTGATTAACTGTGAAAATAAAAATATATTTAGGACGCCGCGGTGGTGGAATTGGTAATCGCGCTAGCTGCCAGAGCGGATAGCGAACTATAGTAATATTAGGCTAGACTAGCCCCTTGAGATTAAATCTAGGGAGCTAATAAAACTTAATATATTGTTTTGTGCCGCGGTGGTGGAATTGGTAGACACGCTAGCTTGAGGGGCTAGTGCCTAATATATCAGGCGTGGAAGTTCGAGTCTTCTTCGCGGCACCATAAATGCATTTAAAACTCATAATAAATATTTATTTAAGAGTTTTTTGCTGCCTCTATTACATTTTGTAGCATACAAACCACAGTAACTGGGCCAATCCCGCCAGGTACCTTAGATATCACCGAAGCTACTAGCTCAACGCTAGCATAATCAACATCACCAACTAACTTGCCATTTTGCTCAGAAGTTCCGGCATCTAAGACTATCGCCCCAGCCTTTATCATTGCACCAGTAAGCAAATTGCCCTCTCCAGCTGCAGCAATCACAACATCGGCAGATTTTAGTATTTGGCTAGCGTTGGTCGTATTGATATCTAATGTGGCGACATCAAGATGTTTATTTTTTAGAATTATCGATAGTGGTAGGCCAACTAATTTACCCTGTCCAATGATGGCAATTCTTTTGCCGTTCAACTCTATCTCAGAACGCGTCATGAGCTCTAAAATGGCCCGTGGTGTGGCCGGGATAATCTCTGCTGATTTTTTACGGAGCATTGCTAGCGACTCATCACTCAGTCCATCAACATCCTTACTAGCAGGTATGGCATTGAGTAGCTCCTGATAGTTGTTCAGGCCACGAACTGGAAGCTGAACAATAATACCATCAACATCCAGCCTAATCGATAGGGCAGCCATGGCCGAGACACATACATCTAAGCTTTGGTCGGTCCAGTCTAGCACTTCGCACTCTACACCAAGCTCCTTGGCTCGAGTTAGCTTCAGACCTACGTAGGTCTTCGATGCCAGGCTGGGGTTGTAACTAATAATTACTAGCTTCGGAACTTTCCCCACTAGCTTCAGCTTGGCCACTTCAAGCCTGACTTCGCCCATAAGTACCTGAGCTATTTTATTACCGTCGATTATTTTTGCCATAGCTGACATTGTAACAAAATTTAGCACGATTGACAGCGGATACTCGCTATGGTATAAATTTAGACACTTACCAACGAATTCCTAGGGGGGAAAATGGCTAAGAGCACAGCTGATTTCAAGACTGCTTTTCAAGATCTAGGTTACATCGATTTAGAACTTGAAGCTGAAACAGCAATAGCAAAATCATTGATCGACGACGTACTTATTTTAATCGGCCCAGAAAAGTTTGATATCATGGCAGAATACATGATCGTGCAAATCGCGCACAAGATTATAACCGATAAAGATAGCCCGATGTTATGTGCGTTTAATGTAGCCCTGAGCAATATTTATGACGACTTTACTGCTTACCAAGCAGATAATCAGCAAAGCGTTATGGCTCTGAAGCTAGAGCTAAACACGTCAAAAATGAAAAATGTTGCATTATCAGCTAGCGTCAGCAGCTTAGAGGGTGCTTTAGCGTCCCTGCGCAAGCACCTCAAGTGCGAGGAAACAAAGACCGCACTAGGCCAGGCGCAGAAACTTTTTAAGAAGCAAGCGCTAACAGACGTCGAAAAGTTGGTAATGACCCTAGCAACATGCGTCAAAGACGCTTGTGTTAGCATAAAAGGCGCGTAGCCTTCCTTCTTAACACTTAATCGGCATAGTTCTATACTATGTCGATTTTTATTTATAAAAGTGCTCTGCACGCTCTCTATCCGCTGAACCCCGGGCATAATAAAAGTCCTGCAAAAGCAGGACTTTTATTATGGTGGGTGATGAGGGATAGCGTCCGCCAGTGGCGGACTTCTCCCTGCGGTGCTCGGTAAATATTCAAGCGAACTTGATATTTTTTACTGCGCTCCTCGTACACCGAACCCTGGGTATCGAGCCCACATCTGCCAATAAAAAAGCCCCTGGCGGGGGTATTTTTATTGGTGGGTGATGAGGGACTCGAACCCCCGACATCTTCGGTGTAAGCGAAGCGCTCTAGCCAACTGAGCTAATCACCC
>SICO01000001.1 GCA_009691435.1 Candidatus Saccharimonadota bacterium
TACAAATTGCGTGAAACGTTCCAGTGCTTCATTTGCTGGCAGCTCGGAGCCGTCTGGCGCTGTGATCTTTGGTAGTATCTGATTGCCATGCTTATCAGTGATAGCAACAAATGCTAAAGAAAGTAGACTGGGTGGCGTCTCGCCTACTTCAACATCCATATCTGGGTAGGGTATTCTGGCTGTATTAGCAGTGAAGCGGCTCTGTAGCTCTACACTCAGATCATCAACACCCTTATATCGGTGCGATTTTTCGTTGGCAGTTGCTATCACGCAAAAGCCTGGCTCTACCTTAAGCTCTAGCCCACTATCTTCTTGTACGGTATAGGTGTCACCGGGCTTGAGCTGGAGTATGGTATTGAGCCTCTTAAGTATCTCTGGTGGCATGGCGTTGATTTCATCGAGTATTAGCGGTAAGCCCTTTTGCATAGCGATAACTAACGGCCCGGGCACAAAATAGGTTGCGGTGCCATTGGTAAGTTTAATCCAGTTCAACTTTCTATCAATCATTGCGTATTCATCTGAGCCTTCAGCAATTTCACCAGACAAAAAACGTCTCTTTTCTTCAGTAGTGATTTCAGCAGCATCGTCAAGGTCAGATTCGGGCCTAGTGCCTAACTCATTTTTGCCCATTAGCTGGTAGGTGTTGGCTTCGCCATAGCCAGAAAATAATAGTGGCTCTTGATCAGGCCGACCATTGATTCTTTGTATACGGCGCGCTATCTCACAAGCCAGTGCAGTCTTGGCTCCGCCTGTCTCACCCACTATCAGAATCGGCTGCCCCAAGATAGCAGATGTCATTTGAATTTTTAGCACCTCTTGCATCTGCGTTGTAAGTAAAAGACCATCATCTAATTGCCTTTTTTTATCTAAGTCGGATCTTCTTTCGAGTTCATTAAGGTTTGCCTCCCTGTCGCCCGCTGACAAAATTTCAATTTTTTGAGATTCTAGTTGTAAAATCTTGGCTTGCATTTTGCTAGCTTCAGAAGACAGGTGTGGTGCATTTGGCTCGCCCAGGCTGATTGCTTTTAGGCGCGCTGTTTCAATATTATTTACAAGCATCGTCTGCCTTCTTTCTAGGTGTCGGTATGCAGAGGCCCTAGCTAAGCATTCTTGCTTTTCGGCACCGAGATTTTTGAGCTCTTCAGCGATACCTGGCTGACGAGTGATTTCCTCGAGCAGGGCTGATCGCTCTCGTAGGTACCTAAGGGCACTGTGCGTGTCTTTGGGCTGATCACTCACGAAGGCCTTCCACCTTTTGAGCTCTGCATCGGAGTCATCTTTCGGAAAATGCTCCTTGTAAGCTGGTCTTTGTCTTGAGGCATCTATGTCCTCACCTTCAAAATCCTTGCGATGATGTATTGCCAAGAACCTGCGGGTGTCTAGTATCTTCTGCCTGGTATCAATATAGTCTTCGACAGTATAAGTTCGGGCACTCGGTGCTGGCTGCTCGGGTGTGGCTACTGGCTCTGGGCTAGCCAATGCAGGTGCCAGTAGATCTGAGGCCGATTGTGGTCTTGGGGCTGTATTCATGCGCGTCCCTTTCTAATTAAAGTTTATAATTGTCTATATTGTACCATAAGCTTAATTAAAAAACCCCCGCTATTTTAGTGGGGGTTTTTTGGTATTTTAATACTACTAATTCGTGCTATTAGCTATTGGCAAGCGTCGCACTCGGCGAGATCGCTTGGGTCAATCGGACAGGTCATTGGCTTATCCCAATCATCTTCTTTAATGGAGCCTGATATTTTTGACTTCTCTGGCATCGGTACTTACCCTCCTTGTTTATTTTTTGATGTATGTACCTATCATACTATAGGCATAAATGGTTTGTAAATAGTGTTTGGCATACATTTTTTGACACTACCTGTAGCGTAGTAAAATATCTGGGTAATGCTAGCCTAGTACAGATTGTACCATATAAAACGAACACAATACATACATGGAGCTGATTTGGCGATTTTAAACACTCAAGAGGTTGGCTGGAGCACAGGCATTAACCCCAAAGTTTGCCCTTTAATAAGCATAGGCGTTACAATAAGTAGATGAAAAATAACCAATCTGAGCCTCTATCAGTTGAAGCAATTCAAGAAGCCTGCCAGCTTAAGCATGATGACGAAACAAGTGAACGGGTCTGCCGGATTAATGAAGAAATTACCCAGGGGTTAGAGCTAATCAGCCATTATCCTAAAAAAGTTACTTTTTTTGGGTCAGCTAGGTTTAAGGAGGACCACCCAGAATATCAAAAGGCTCGCAATCTTGCTAAGCGCCTGGTGAGCGAGCTAGATTATACTATCGTAACAGGTGGTGCTGGTGGCATCATGGAGGCCGCCAATCGGGGAGCCAAAGAAGCCGGCGGCAATTCACTGGGGCTCAATATCAAGCTCCCTGCAGAACAGATTACCAACCCCTTTGTAACTCAAGCGATTCCCTTCCGCTACTTCTTTACGCGCAAAGTTATCCTAAGCTTTGCCTCCAGAATGTATATATACTTCCCCGGCGGATTCGGTACCATGGACGAGTTTTACGAAATCCTAACGCTGGTTCAGACTCGCAAGATACACAAAGTGCCGATTGTTTGTGTTGGGGCGTACTTTTGGGAAACTCTCGATAGACATATGCACCACGGCCTGATGCTACCAACTGATACCATCGACGAAACAGATATGGGCCTCTACACTATTACCGATAGCGAAGATACTATTATGGAAATTGCCCGTAGCGCCCAAGCACGCAAATAGTTATTGGCAAAACTCGCCTGATGGCTATAATAGCTAATACTAGTTAACTAATACATAAGGAGAAATAGTGGACGATAAAACCCCTCTTCAGGCCATCCATCGGCTGATGCCAGAAATAGCCCAGTCAAAAGAAAAAATTAGAACAATCAGGGAGCAACTCAAGGATGTGATGGAGCAAAACGAGGAGTACAAAAAGCTCGAAGAAGAAATCAAGGAGCTGTCTGGAAAGCGCGCTGAGACCAAAAAGCTCTTGCTGGCTGATCGTGATTTTCAGAAAATCAATGCCGAGCTAGACGACGAAAAACTTAAAAATAAAGACCTCCAGGAGATACTTAGCCACTACCTTGTGACTTACTATAATGAAACGCAAAAAACGGAACTAACCGATGAAACTGGCGAAACAAGACAGCTGCTACTATCGGCCAAGCTTGGCAAGGCTATAGCCTAACTACTAGGTTTGACCGAGATAGGCTTTTATGCTACTATTACCAGGTTATGAAATCTAGTATTCATCCTGAATTAAAAGCTACAAAGGTCAACTGCCTCGGCTGTGGAACCGCCTTTGAAAGCACATCTACGGTTGACCAAATTACCGTTGATGTCTGTAGCCTGTGCCATCCATTTTATACCGGCAAACAAAAACTAGTTGATACTGCTGGTCGAGTTGATAAATTCAGAACACGAACCGAGGCTGCAAAATCTCAAAAGCAAGCCCTAGGTAGGAAAGCTATTAAGGCTAGTAAACGTCAAGCCGCTAAGATTGCTAAATCCCAAAATAAATTAGAGCCAATAAAGTCAGCTAAAAAAATATCTAAAACCCCACAAGTTCAAGTCAAGGAACAATAAACTAACCTTAAGTATCATAATGCCCTATAATTAGGGTATTATTTATTATGAAACTGATTAACCCCACCGCCATCAAGAATATCCAGCACGAGCTGTCCGATATAGCCAGCCAGCTTAGTGATGCCGCCATTTATGCTAGCCCGCGTTCTGCTAAGCTTATTAACAGAGAGCGTGAGCTCTCGGAAAAGTTAGAACTCTTTCAGAAAGTTGCTGCCGCTGAAGACGACCTAGAAACAGCCAGAATGATGCAAGATGACCCTACAACAAAGGAGTTTGCAACAGAAGAAATTATTAAACTTAAAACGCTCTTAGAACAGCTAGAAGGTAGCGTCAGGCTAGCTCTTATCCCAACTAATCCTGCTGATCAAAAAAATGCCATTATTGAAATCCGAGCCGGGGCAGGTGGCGACGAGAGTAGTATCTTTGCTGGCGACTTACTTAGAATGTATGCGCGTTATTGTGAAGACCACGGACTGAGCTTAAGTTTGCTTAGTGAAAATATAAACCCTGTTGGTGGTTATAAAGAAGTTATTGCCCAAATCCAAGGTAATGATGCTTATGGTACGTTCAAATATGAATCTGGAGTACAGCGGGTCCAGAGGGTGCCAGCTACGGAAAGCGCGGGGCGTATCCATACTAGCACCGCTACGGTAGCCGTACTGCCAGAAGCCGAGGAGCATGACGTCCAGATTAATCAAAATGAACTGCGCATTGATGTTTTTCGTAGCTCCGGCAATGGTGGCCAGAGTGTTAATACTACCGATAGTGCCGTTAGAATTACTCACCTGCCAAGTGGAATTGTAGTCACCTGCCAAGACGAGAAATCGCAACTAAAAAACAAACTTAAGGCCATGAGTGTCTTGCGCTCTCGCTTGCTAGATGCCCAAAACCAGCAAAAAGCCAAGGAACTAGGCGACCAGCGCCGAGGACAGATTGGGACTGGCGATAGAAGCGAAAAGATACGTACATATAACTTCCCCCAAGACCGCGTCACCGACCACCGTATTGGCTACACCACACATAATTTAAATAAAGTTATGGATGGTGATATAGATGCTATCATCTCAGCCCTAAAAACCGCAGCCACTGAAAAAATACTCCACGAGCAACTATGAATGTCCGCGAGCTAACTAGATCGGGGCAAAAAAAATTAACTCAAGTTGGGATCAATAGTGCCCAATTAGACTCGGAAATTTTATTGTCTTGGAGCCTTAGTAAAACTCGCGAATGGCTGATTGCCCACAGCCTAGATGAGCTGGCCCAAAGTCAAGCTAATTTATTTAATGGTCTAATCGCGAGAAGACTAGAGCATGAACCGATTTGCTATATTACCAATAGGATAGAATTTTACGGCCTTGATTTTTATGTTGATGATAGGGTCTTGTGCCCTCGGGCCGAAACTGAATTAATTGTTGAGCAAGCAATCAAACGAGCCCCGCTTAACTCTAGCTTGATTGATTTAGGGACTGGTAGCGGAGCTATTGCTATTGCTATTGCCTACCATCGCAAAGACCTAACCATCACAGCAACAGAGATATCCAGTAAGGCCCTCGTTGTAGCCAAGCGTAATGCCGAGTATATTTTAGGGCAGAATAATAATATCAAATTTATAAAATCTAACATCTGGGATGATATCAATGGCAAATTTGATACTATTGTTACCAATCTCCCCTATGTATCTACAAGCTACACCCCCAATATGGAGCCAGAGGTAAAAAAAGAGCCAGCCATTGCTATTTTTGGTGGAGGTAAGGATGGCTTAAGTTTATATCGTAAATTTTACGATGGAATGCCGAGCCATACCAATCCCAAAACCATTGTGTTCCACGAATCTGACCCCTGGCAACATGATAAATTAAAAAAACTAGCTAGTCAGGCTAGTTTATCATTACTATTTGAGGACTATTTAATACTTGGCTTTTCAAAAAAATAAAATATTAAACTAGCTAGATCCTAACCAGTACCTGTCCAGCGGTTCATGAATATTAAAAGTACAAAAACTATAACGGTAACTGCTAGGTATTCAATGGTAATGCCCTTTTTTAGAGTGCGTTGCTTATAATGGTAGTAGATACCTCCCCAGCCATAGGCCAAAGCTGTGATAATAGCACTGTACTGCGATAGAATAAGCGGTACACTAGGTAGCTGGTATAATACCGTCCACCGTGACGCTACCCAGAAAATCTGGACGGCCACAAAGCCCCAGAGGGCAGCTAGTATTTGAGGTTTATTTGTAAAATCAAGCAGCCACCACAGGGCTATTAGAAAATTAATAATCCATAATATTAACATCACTAAAGCAGCCGGCCAATGCCAGTAGACTACAGTCAGGCTGGCCAGAGAGCTGCTAACCAGAATAAATAAAAGAGTCAGGATATTATCCAATAGCAAATTAGGCTGAGGCTGTGTTTCTAGGTAGCATATTACTCCGTAAACTGCAGATGATACTGCTACAGATAGGATAAACAACAAAGGCGACGTTTTGCCAATGATGTAAACGCTATAAATGTAAAACAAGCTAATAGCTATCCATAACATTGGTCGCAGTGACTTTGTAATAATTGTTCTAAACTTATTAGTTACAATCAGGCGCCGGAATAAAATATAGTTGAGTACTAATCCAGCTGGGATCATGAAGAGTGGCGAGGGTGTGTAATATAAAATGGCAATTGCACAGACCGCAATGAGTACACAGATAATAGTTATTAGGCGCTGGCCCTGAGTAAATAAATTAAGCCTTTTAATCGCTGTTTTTAAATTCATAGTCTGCTCCTAATATAATTACTAGCTCGGCTTGAGAGCCAGCGGGGCGATCCTGCTTGCTAACCTCAACACCTAGCCTATTGCTTAAATACCTGGCGGTGTAGGGTTTGTCGCCATTGGTATAGTCAATGAGCTGAGTTTTACTCTCACCACTAGCAATAATAGCTGGAGTCTTTATAACATTATAGCCCAATGATTGCAACACGATTGATAGGGCATAGGCGTATCCAACCTTATCCCCGCCACCAATAATTTCAACTTTTGCCGACTCACTCTTAATATAGCCGTCTATCAATAAGCTCTTGATGTACGACTGGATTGACCTATAATTACCAACACCATCGGTCGGTATTACTATGCTAGCATCACCAACATTACTATTTTTTACTAACTCTTGACCTTCATTTTCTAGAACCGTATTGACTATGGCATTAGCATCTACTTTGCGGCCAATAGCAATTAAACGCTTCATTTCTTCTAGGCTAATATCAGTCGATAAATGATCCCCGACAATAGTAAGCAAGTCATTAACTTTAGCAGGGTTTAAAATGTTATCCAGTCCCAGGGCCTTGTCGCGCATTGCCAACAAAACTACTTGTTGTCTTAAAGCCCTACCATAATCATCGCCACAACTCCCCTTACGGCAACGTGTAAATTTGAGAGCTAGAGCACCATCCATGTGATGGTAGCCAGCCTTAAGATTAAACCCACAGGTGTAAGCGCCATTTCTATCGCAAGGATAATCTGGGTCGCTTAGATCGGTGGGGTTATAGGCATCAACACCGCCAATAGCATCAACAGAGTTTTTGAGACCTGTAAAATCAACTTTTAAAAAGTAATGGACTGGTACACCTAAAACCTGACTCACCGTTTGCTTAATAACCTCTGCACCAGAATCCTCCTTCTGCTGTTCTGCGAAAACATAAGCAGCATTTATTTTACTCCACCAAAAACCTGGAATTTTAACATACAAATCTCTTGGCACACTAATTAGTACCACATCATTGGTTTTTGGATCAATACTGGCAAGTAGAATTGTGTCGGTCAAATCCTCTCCCGCATGCCCAGTATCGCCTGTGCCTAAGAGTAAAATATTAACACGCCCCTCGCCTTCACCTTTTAGCTGGTTTAAGTCTAAATCACCCTTAAGACCTATGGCGCCGGCGCCGTTGTGACTTTTAATAACCTTACTAAGCGTTACAATTGTTTTAACGCCAAAAGCACCAGCTAATAGTACCGTCATACCAAATAGCACCAGGAACACTCTTATACCCCAGTGTTTTTTTAGATTTTTCTTTTTTAGACTAGTGGTAGGCGGGGCATCAGGAGAACTATCAATATCTCTAGCTTTAGGCCTCTTAAATAGTTGCATACTGTTTCTATTATAGATGATTAAGCCTTAGCAATAAACACTTATGTATGTTCTGGAATATTGCTGCTAAGCTGTTATAATTAACTATAATGGACAACAAAGAAGAAACAGCTGATGTTCACGCTAAACTAGACGATTCAGAACTACTACAGCCAGGCACCGATATTAAGCCAGGAGCCTACCCTAATCCCAGCGAGACCGAAGGCAGTCCTAAGCTAGGTACAGGCAATATTGAGGCCGACATTAAAGACTTTAATAATTTTGTAACCCTCCAAGATGAGTCTGTAGTTGAAGAAAAGCCACAACACAGTCTGCTACATATTATTTGGGAAATTGTAAAGACCCTAATCATTGCTGCCATTGTTGTAATATTTATCAATACTTTTGTATTTCAAGCCTACTACGTAGACGGAGGCAGTATGAACCCAGATTTTATTAATGGAGACTACCTGCTAGTTGATAAAATAAAAACCTCACTTAAAAATATTAGTGGGTTTTTTGGCAATAAGAGTGGCCTAAAAATTAACCGTGGCGATATCCTAGTGTTCAGGCCTCCGGGTAATCCAGAAATCTTTTATATTAAGAGAGTCATCGGCCTCCCTGGTGAGAGAATAACCTTGAAAGATGGTGTCTTTACGATCTATAACCAAGAGCACCCCAAGGGGCTAGTATTAAAGGAGGCTTATGTTGACCCGCACTATAAGGCCGAGGGAGAAGTTGATGAGGTTATTGAAGCTAATAATGTCTTTGTAGTTGGGGATAACCGCTCGGCTGGCGGCAGTTATGATTCTAGAAGCTGGGGGCAACTGCCTCAAGCCAATATCATTGGCAACGCCTTCTTTAGGGTTATGCCACTAAATGATGCCGGTTTTATTAAGCAGCCCAGCTACAATTAACTCTGATAATTAATCTTCGCCTCGTATCTGGTTGGCGATTCTAGTTAGTTCTTCTTCGGAGTAGTACTCTATTATCAGCCTACCCCCATTGGCTTTCTTCTGCACCTTAACCTTAGTACCTAGCGCCTTGCCGATACTATCCGTTAAAGCATTAAATTCAGTGCGCATAGTAACTGCGTGGGCTGGCTTATGAGCTCCATCGCTTGATTTAAAGCGACGAGTCAGTTCCTCTGCCTCCCGAACCGTTAGCTTAGATTTAATAATAGTCTCTAGCAGTTGCGTTTGATCTGCCTGGTCATCTAAGGAAAGAATGGCTCTGGCATGACCCTCCGAAATAGTACCCTTCTGCAGTGCCAATTTAGCTTGGTGCGGCAAGTTAAGTAACCTTACAGAATTAGAAACGGTTGAAGGGCCCTTGCCGACCCGCTTAGCTATTGCATCGTGAGTTAAATTAAACTGATCGATAAGCTTGGTATAAGCAATTGCCACCTCAAGAGGGGTAAGATCGGCGCGCTGGATATTCTCAATCACAGCTAATTCTAATTGCTGTTGTTGGGAAAATGTTCGTACAATCGATGGAATCGATGTTAAGCCGAGTTTTTTTACAGCCCTAAGCCTGCGCTCTCCAGCAACTAACTGGTACTTGCCTTGCTTAGTTTTAATAACAATAATTGGCTGTAACACACCATGGAGCTTAATGCTGCTGGCTAACTCCTGTAACTGCGAGCTAGAGAATTCTGTTCTGGGCTGATGTGGATTGGGGGATATATCGGCAGGGTTTAGCTTTGCTATGATGCTCCCGTCAATCTTCAGCTCTGGCGGCAAACTATCTGCTATAAAATCATCAATATCCGTCGGTATCAAAGCATCAAGCCCCCGACCTAATCTACTTTTTGAACTCATATTGCTAACCTCTTTTCTACTTCTCGGGCTAATTTCTTGTAAGCCTGCGCTCCTTTAGAAAACCTATCATACTCAAAGATTGGTTTGCCGTGGCTTGGAGCTTCAGCTAATCGTATATTGCGCGGTATAATAGTGTCAAATATTTTAGCTGGAAAATGTTTTTTGAGCTCCACTAGCACCTGCTCGCCAAGAGTTGTCCTGCGATTATGCATAGTTACAACGAGACCTAATAGTTCTAGGGTTTGATTCAAGCTAACCCTAACGCGCTTAATTGTTTCTAATAATTCCGAAAGCCCCTCTAGGGCATAGTACTCACTCTGGACTGGAATTAAAATAGATTTACTAGCTACAAAGGCGTTGATTGTTAAAAGCCCAAGTGATGGCGGGCAATCTATGATAATTACTTCATACTCTAACTGTGCCAGAGAGTTTTTAAGAATTTTTTCTCTACCCTGGGTGGCAGAGATCTCAACTTCTGCAGCTGCTAGTTCTGGCTTAGATGGCAAGATATCCAAATTATCTACCTTGGTTTTTACAATCACATCCAGAGCTGAGGTCTTATCAACCATCACATTATAAATACTCAATTTAAGTTTATGCTTATCAAGAGCTAGGCCGCTCGTAGAGTTGCCTTGGGGGTCCAAATCAACCAAAAGTACCTTATGCCCAAATTTTGCCAAATAAGCAGCAAGGCTGATAGCTGTAGTGGTTTTTCCGACGCCGCCTTTTTGATTAGCAACTGACATAATTTTGCTGACATCTGACATATTAACTAATTATAGCAAGCTTTCATGATTTAATAGAGGGTTTACAGGGTAGATACTTTCGTGCTATAATTTTTAATCGTCTAAAAACCAACCAAAGAAAGGGAAACTAGCAGTGATAGCGGTAATAGAATCAGGTTCAAAGCAATATATGGTAGAAAAAGGTCATCAAATCAAGACCGAATTATTACATTCCGATCAAGAGGAAGTTGAATTTAGACCTCTAATTATTATCGATGGGGATAATATTCAAATTGGTAAACCAAAGCTTGAGGGAGCTACGGTAAAAGCCAAAATTATATCAGCAGATATCAAAGCCGATAAAGTTAAGATCCTAAAATATAAAGCAAAGAAGCGCCAGAAAACACTAACTGGCCACAGACAGCGCCACACGATACTAGAAATCACGGCCATAAAAACAAAATAGTAAATTAATTTTTAAACACCTTTGAGAGTTTTTTAATCAAAATAAAAAGGTGTTTTTTTATTTACAATTATTACTAACTGGCTTCGATGACAAGATATTTTGCATCCAACTTATAGTGTCCTTAAAGCTAGCGTTCATTACCTGATAATGATCTACTCTGCCAGACTGGTTGTAGCCTTGAATGGCGTATGGGCTTGTATCGTACTTTTTAAAAGTTACCGCGTTGCCACTGGCACACATCCTTTCTAGGCCGTGCTGGCTCTGCGAAAGCAATATAACATCATCATGGATACCATGGTTAATAAGTTTCGGCCTGTCGGTTTTTTTACTTCCAACAATATTCTTTACCAAATCTGCAGAGAGCCCAGCGTAGGCAGCATCAGCCGCAATATTTAAATTTTTGGCTACCCTGATAAATTCAGGAGTATAAACTTGATTTGATCGATTATCTCCTATGTTATTGGGCCAAGTTTTATTAAACATATCTAGGCAGATAGCCTGCGAACCTGTCTGGTAGGTTTTAGCCCATTTGGGCAGCAGAATCTTATCTACAGGATAGGTGGCCTTATACCAATCGCCATAACTAGTTAGAATTAAAGGACCAAACCAGTTAATATTAGCTCCGTTAGTGGCATCATCTAGCGTCTCCTCGACGCTAGTAACTGGCCCAAACCCGATTGCTGCTTTTAGGTTGATTTCAGGAGCATAGTCATCTTTAATTTGATCGGCCCAATATGCCCCGTGCCCGCCCTCGGAATACCCAGCGCTAAAAACTTTTGTATCATCAATTTGGTCTTTAGAGAGAGCAAGATTTTTAAGCGAACGGATACTGTCCAAAACTGCCTTGCCAGCTAGTTCCCCCACCATATAATGATGAAGTCTAGTGGCGTCGCGCATACCCTCGTAATCAATAGCTACCACGACGTAGCCTTGACTGGCATATGCCATCAGCAAGCTATCATAATTACCCCAATCGTTTTTTGCAGGGTCCTCAAGCGAAGCACTACAGCTATCGCCAACTCCGGTAGTACCTGGCGCGAACGCTAACACTGGTTTTTTATTAGCGCCTGCAGGGACATAAACCCTGGCATAAATTGGCACATTATCACTTTGGCCATCTGAACTGTTAAAGACAAATGTCTGCTTAGTAACTTCGGTAGTAATAGGGCTATCAAAGTGCTTATTAGTTTGAACCACTAAGCGTTGCACGGCATCTGCAGAGAATACCCCGACAGGTTCTTCGCTAATTATTTTACCGGTTTTAATGACACGGTTGACGTGCTCTTTAATGCTCACAACGTTAGGAACCTGCTTAGGCTTTGATCTAGGTAAAACATAGTAAAAATACCCAGCCAACAATGCAACAAAAATAAGCTCAACAATTAGGATTACCCATAAGGCACGCGCTACCAGTCTTCGGTTCTTCTCTAGTCTTGAAATTGGTTTGCGGGTTTTTCTCATGCAACTATCCAAATCTACCAATCGGCATTAACTTAAGCGCTCTCTAGATACCTCTCTACCTCAAGTGCAGCCCTACATCCATCGCCTGCTGCTGTAACCGCCTGGCGATAAAGTGGGTCAGCAACATCACCTGCCGCAAAAACTCCATCAATAGCAGTTTTAACATTATCCTGAACTACTAAGTACCCAGTTTTATCCATCTCTAGGGACCCCTTAAATAAACCAGTAGCCGGGGTGTGCCCAACTGCTACAAAGAACCCCTGGCAGGCTACTTTTTGAGTTTTACCGGTTTTAATATTTTTGAGCTTCACGCCCTCAACTTTATCTTTTCCTAAAACCTCTAGAATTTCCGAGTCCCATATCACTTCAATCTTATTATTCTTGAGTACTCTTTCTTGCATTATCTTGCTAGCCCTAAATTTATCTCGGCGGTGAATGAGCGTAACTTTACTAGCTAATTTGGCCAGCGTTAGTGACTCTTCCATGGCACTATCACCGCCGCCAACCACCACTACCTCTTGATCCTTGAAAAAGAATCCATCACAGGTGGCACAGGATGATACGCCTTGCCCCATTAATTTTTGTTCACTATCTAACCCTAACCAATTGGCGCTAGCGCCAGTAGCTATAATGATAGTTTTGGTCAAATACTCCTGTTTGCCAATTAGTAACTTCTTGGGCTGACCACCTAGTTCTACTTTGGTCGCAAATTCTTGGATAATTTCTACCCCAAACCTTTTAGCCTGGGCTTTCATCTCATCCATTAGCTGGGGGCCCAGTATACCATCTTTAAACCCTGGAAAATTTTCAACATCACTGGTTAGTAACAATTGCCCGCCAGGAGTAGTTCCGACTACCATTAGTACTTTAATGTTCGCTCTGGCAGCATAAATAGCTGCCGTGTAGCCAGCTGGGCCAGCCCCAATAATTATTAAGTCGTATGTTTGCATCAATTAATTATAACAGATTAAATAAGTCTATTGTTTGTGTCGCTAGTAATGTCATGCTAAATAACAACCCTAAGATTGGCACTACTAGTGGTACGCTAAAAATTGGACGTTGCAGCCGGCGGTGTTTTATCTTCCAATATATTAAAGATAAGTTAACTATCGCAAAAACAATTAAAATTAAATAGCTAGTAGTAGCTGCCAGAGCCGTAAGATTAAAAAATATTGCTAATAGCGAGGAGGCTATGACCATTACTATAATAGCTAGCGAAGGAGTTTGGCGACGTTCGTGGACAATAGCTAAGCGTTTGTGTATCCAGCCAACTTCGGCCATGCCATATAGTAATCTCGAGCCACTAATTAGGTGAGCTAGCACCCCTCCGGCCGTGGCGGTTAAGGCGATTATAGTAATAATCCATGCCGGAGAATTAGTAATTTTATTAAAAACTAAACTAAGTGGTGCCGTAGATGCCTGCAGCTGTTCGGTGGGGATAGTGTTAGTAGCGACAATTGCTATTAATATATACAAAACCGTTGCAATCGTCATGGCTGAGACTATAGCCATTGGCATTGTAAAGCGAGGGTTTTTTGTTTCCTCCGATAAATGGACCATATCCTCAATACCAATATAGGCATAAAAAGCTAGGAATGCTCCGGAGAGTAGTCCAGTCATACCAACGGCCCGGATATCTATCATCGCGCTGGGGTTAGCAAATGCTACGCCCAAAGTCTCCTTGCCAAACCAAATGATGGCTATCAAGCCAGCAATTTCTATTAATGTATGTACGGCCGCAAATACTAGAGATTCTTTCACCCCCCATGAGGCAATGAAACCAAGAACTAGTATTATTAATGTTGAGCCAATAGGCATTATTATCCCCGTTGAACTAAAAGCATAACCACCAAAGGCTCTGGCTAAGGTGGCGGCCGATACTATGGTAGCAACCATCATTAATAACCCAACTGCCATTGAGACTGACTTTCTTTTAAAGGCCCGATGCACATAAGCAGATACTCCCTCGCTATAAGGGTGGAGGCTAGATAATTCAGCGAAAGAGAGGGCGCTAAATGAAGCTATCAACATAGATAGTAAAAAAGCCAAGGGGGTAGCCATGCCAGCCTCACCTGCTACCTTGCCAATCAGGGCGTATATCCCGGCACCGACAATATTGCCTAGGCCATAAATGGTTACTAAAAATATACCGAGTGTACGCCTGAGCTTGTGCCGGCGAGCCATTTTTTAAGGCCTAAGAGTCCCGGCGAAGACCTGCCACGCCAAGGCTGTCTTGGCTACCAGACTCAGAATAATATAGACTCGCTCGCCGTAGAGATAGTTTTTCCAGGGTCCCCACTTTTTGTACTGCAAGAACATATTGATAGCAAAACAATTGAAGAATAAAAAGATGGTAACAAATATCCAATAAACGAAGGCTGGTATTTTGGCGCTAGAGGTTGAGCTAGAGGCGCTGGCCCAAAAATAAATTGCGATGCATATCCAGGGCACGATACCTGCGATGCAACCCACGATGTAACTAATCCATTTTGTTTTTTCGGTAGTTTGATTATGGATTTCCATTATTAGGCCACAGAGGTTCATGACCATTACGAGTGCGAATAAACAAATTAGGCTGACCAGGTCGTAAATACCCGTCAGTAATGCAATCGCTACAATCATGATGCTAGCCGAAAAGCTGTATTCTATCCAGCGAGCTCGGTTCATACCAAGCTTGAGGTCTTTTTTGTAGCGGTGGAAGTAGATAGTAGAAATTATCAGGTGAGCCAACATACAAATTACCAAGAACGCCAGAATCGGCCAAACCAAGGGGAGCTGGTAGATAGACTTGGTGGCGGAGTCGAGGCTTTCGGTGCTAGTGTTAAATGTCAGGTAGCTGACATTAATCGGAAACTTAACCTTGGCGTTGGCAATCATAAACATCACCGCCACTTGAATTGCAAAGAACACGAACATAAATATATTAAATTTTCGTAAGCCTTCGACTGTTATTTTTTTCTTGGCCACTTGACTTCTCACCCTTCTGTAAAATTAATTAATTCTTAAAGCTTATGCTTATAATTATAAATTAAAAATTAGGCCGAAGCAATTTTGATGTAGTTTATGTTGTCGCAAATATAGTAGGCCAGTATTTTAAAGCTATTAAGCTTGGGAAGCTTAAATTTTTTAGCAATTGCTACAAGGTCCTCAAAGCTCGTGCCGCTGGTGTCTACTAGCGTAAAAACTAGTACGGTCGGCACGCTATAGTGCCTAAGGTGCGTAAAGAGTTTGTTCGCAAAAAATATTTCGATTTGATTTAAGCGTTCGTCGTGAGGCAAGTTGGCAGGCAAAGATAGCCGGCACAGCTGGGGGTTATAAACACACTGCACCGAGGCTTGGTCGTCTGAGATTATAACGCTGTCAAAACCCAACAACTCTCCGCCCTTAGCGTAGATCATATCTGGGTTCTCGGCATACGACTGAAAAACCCAGCCATGATACTCTGGGCATACTTGCAGAAACTTCTCAATGAGCTCCCTCTCGCGATGTTTTTTTATTTTGTCATATGGTAAATTCATAATTTATACATTCTAATTACTTTGTAGTCCCAGAGCAAGTTTTTGGTGACCATAAACCTACTTCGCCCTCCCGAGCTCTGAGCTCTGCTTGCTTAAAATCATTTTGATATTTATAAGCTTGGGATCGATAGGTATATTCATGAGCATATCCCTCCTCAATAAGCGATAGATTAATAAGCTTGCCCTGCTCCCAAACATAGGCGAGCAAACGATTATATTTATCACGCTCACCAACTACTGGATCAAACTCAAGGCTAATCCTTTTGCCGGTTAGGAGCTCTTTGGTTTTTTGTGAAGCCTCCTTGCCAAAACACTGCACGGGCTTGCGAGGATCAATAGTTTCGGGGGTATCAATGCCAATAAAACGAACCTTCTCAAGTTTACCGTAGCGAAATATCTGGAGTGTGTCTCCGTCGTCAACTTTCTTGACCTCATAGACTTCTTGGCCTGGGGCTTCAGAAGCACTAGTATCCGGCTTGTTCATACCCACGGCTAAACCTGCCAAAAGAAGTAATACCCCGACATATAGTATTTTTTTAGTTCGCATTATACTAGCTCCGAGTCCCTGAGCTCACGACCTCGTCTTCTAAAATAAACACTCTCCACTAAGCCGACAGCAAATAAACTCACCATTAAGCTGGTTCCACCGGCTGATATGAATGGTAGTGGTATGCCTGTAACCGGCATAATGCCGAGATTCATTCCGATATTGACAAAAACATGCACCACAAACATTGTGGCGATGCCAATACAAAGTAAGCTACCAAAGCGGTCGCTGCTGAAGGTGGCATCGACTATCGTTCGCGCTATTACTGCCACGAACAGCAGTATGCAAACCAGAGCACCCAAAAAGCCGAGTTTTTCTGCTAGTACCGCAAACACAAAGTCGGTGTGTGAACTTGGCAAAAAATTGCCTTGGCTCTGGCTACCCGATCCCAGGCCTTGTCCGTATAGACCACCCGAGCCGACTGCTATGATTGCCTGATTGACATTATAGCCAGCCCCGCTAGGGTCCGTACTCGGCTGTAGAAATGTATTAATACGCTCTTTCTGGTAGCTCTGAAGCGTTGGGTATAGAATCGGCATCATGACTAACAATAAAAGTAGCAGGCCAAGAATATATTTCTTTTTAACTTTTGTGGATAGTGTCATAGCCAACCAAATAAACCCTAGGGCAATAGCGGTACCTAAGTCTGGCTGGGCCAGAACTAAGAAGATTACAGGTAGTGTATAGACTAATGATTTTACTAAAAATCTTAATTGATCAGTGAAATCAAAGTTTTGAGAATAAAACTTGGCAAGCACTATTATCAGGATGAGCTTAGCAAGCTCCGATGGCTGGAATTGAAATGGGCCAAGTGCTATCCAGCGTGTCGCCCCCAATCTTGTTGCGCCAAACAGTTCAACAGCCAGGAGTGTAGCTATCATAAAAAAGTATAAAACACCGCTATAGTTCCTTAATACCCTATAGTCATTCCTGGCGGCGAGGACAAGTAGTAAAAAGCCAATTAAGGCATAGACAATTTGCCTGGTGCTATCTAGTTGGTTGGAAACCTGCTTGGCCTTAATACCTAGCGAGTACAGTACTATTAAGCCTAACACTACGAGCAGAGTGGAAGCGGCCAATAATAGATTATCAAAATTACCAATCTGCCAAACTGATTTAGGCTTCATGCTTTTCTAGCTCAATTATCAATTCATCGCCGTCCATAGCTAGTGTTTTTTTGAACTGATAAGACTTAGACTCTAGCGCGTACTCCTTAGCCAATGTTTCGTGAGATATTAATTCCTGATATTCCTCGAGAGCCAGCTTGAGGATACTAGATTTTGTAATAATGGCCAGCTTAATGCGGTTCTGAATTGCCAGGCCAGCTTCTTTACGGCAGGATTGAATATTGCGGATGATATCCCTTGCAAGGCCTTCGTTTCTAAGCGTTGGAGAGATATTAGTATCTAGCTGGACCTCCACTAGATCGCTCTTTTTATATTGTACTTCCTTAACATTGAGCTCATCGGCAATAATTGCCGAGAGCTCTTTGGTAATTTTTTTAGGTCCAAAGAGTACAACACTCTGCAACGGCTGGCGAACTTTAATTTTATGCTCTGAGCGTTTAGCAAGGCCATCGTTAACATAACGGCGCACAGCATCCATATCCACTAAAATATCCTCATCATGCTGGTGAGCATTGGGCCAGTCACTCAAATGCACCGACTGTGGAGCCCCTAGAATATCTGCTGTTAGGTGGCGATATAGCCAGTCACTCATAAACGGGGCCCACGGGGCGAGCAATTGGCAAATAGTTATCAGCGACCAGTGTAGTGTCTGGTACGCTTGCGATTTATCTAAATCGTCCTCTGACTTCCAGAACCTTCTACGGCTCCGTCGAACATACCAATTGGATAAATCATCAACCAATCTATAAACGGGCCAACATGCTTTGGCTAATTCAAAATTATCAGCGGCAGCAGTAACCTCTTTAATGGTGCTGGATACTCTTGCCACTAGCCAGATATCAAGAGGGTTCTCTAAGCCTGTTGGCATATCCAAACTCTCTGGCTCCCAGCTGTCAATCTCACTATATAAACTCATAAAAGAAGCGCTATTATAAAGTGTCATAAATAAATTCCGATTAATATCACTAAGGCTAGCGCGGTCAAAGCGCATATTATCGGCCGAGAGGGCTGGCGCGCTAGATAGCAGGTAGTACCTTAAGCTATCCGCTCCTTCAAGGTCAAAGACATCTTGAAGTGGCGGATAATTTTTAAGCCTCTTGGATAGTTTTTGTCCATCGGCGGCGGTAATCATTCCGTTGACCAAAACATTTCGATAAGCAGGCTTACCTAGTACGATCGTTGAGATAACATGTAAAACATAAAACCATAGTCTCGTCTGGTCAAGCCCCTCGCCAATGAAATCTGCTGGCAAACTATTTCTAAATTTATCAGTGTTTTCAAAAGGGTAGTGTTGCTGGGCTATTGGCATCGAGCCAGAGTCAAACCAGCAATCCAGAACCTCCTCAACGCGCTTGTATACTTTTTTGTCTTTTTGTATCGTAACATTATCTATCAAAGGACGGTGCAAATCAGATAAATCAGTATCTGGGCCGGCTAGCTTTTGAAGCTCTTCAATGCTTTCTACGACTATTATGTCGCTCTCGTCTTTACTGTTAACCCAAATTGGCATCGGTGCACCCCAGTAGCGATTCCGCGATACCGCCCAGTCCCTAGCACCCTCCAGCCATTTGCCAAAACTGCCAGCCTTGATATTAGAGGGAGTCCAATTAATCTCTTGAGCTGCTGCTAGTAACTCTTTTTTAATTGTAGAGACAGCGATAAACCATGTATCAATAGCATAATAAAGCAGTGGGGTATCGCAACGGTAACAATAAGGATAGGTATGCGCAAATGTTTCTGCCGAATAGATTTTACCCTGTTTCGTTAGCTCCTCTATAATTATTTTATCAGCTGATTTGAAAAACTTACCCTCTAGGGCTTCTAGCCCCATATTTTGCTTAACTTTGCCTGACAAATCAATAGTATTAATGATAGGGATACCCTTCTCCTGGCCTAGGGCGAGATCGTCCTCACCAAAAGCTGGGGCTACATGTAAGATCCCAGTTCCATCATCAACGCTCACAAAATCCGCAGCCCATATTTTGTAAAGATTCTGATGCTTTGCCGTACCCTTAATATCAAATAATGGCTGGTAGCTCTTGCCGACTAAGTCACTAGCTGCGATAGTCTTCAAGACCTCATAGCTATCGCTCTTAATGCTCTCCAGGCGCTTTTCGGCAATTATCAACTGCTCGCTTGTTTCGTCCTGATAATGAACATTAATAAGCAGATATTTAGCATTGGGCTCAATTGCCAGGGCACAATTACCCGGTAGGCTCCATGGCGTTGTAGTCCACGCCAATAAGCTTGCCTGCTCGCCTTGTAGCTTGAACTTTACAATCACGCTAGGGTCCGAGACGTTATCTTTATAGCCCTCATTAACCTCAAAATTACTAAGTGGTGTAGCACAGCGCGGGCAATAAGGCATGCACTTAAAGCCCTTATAAATTAAGCCTTTTTTATAAATCTGCGCAAATGTCCACCATTCCGACTCAATATATTGATTATCGATAGTAGCATAGGCATTTTCTTTATCCGTCCAGCGACCAATTCTATCAAAGTAACTTTCCCAGTCGCTCTTATATTTAAAAACAGAGTCCCGGCAGGCATTATTGAATTTCTCTAGTCCCAACTCCATAATTTGCTGTTTGCCAACAACATTAAACTGTTTTTCTATTTCAAATTCTACTGGTAAGCCATGGCAATCCCAGCCGTTTCTACGCTCCACGTACCTTCCCTTCATGGTTTGGAATCGCCCGATTGAATCCTTAATGCTAGTCACTAGGCTGTGCCCGAAGTGAGGAAGACCATTTGCAAATGGTGGGCCATCGTAAAAACTAAATGGTTTACCATCCTTAGTTTTCTGTAATGAGGCTGCGAAAGTGCCCTCATCCTGCCAGGCCTTGAGCATTGCTTCTTCGACTACTTTCGGTTTGTACTGAGGTAATTTTTTCATTGCAGGGCTCCCTTAAAATATTAAGACACCGCATCATATCAAATACTCGATGCGGTGTCAGGGTTCATGTATTATTGAACGGTACCACCTGACTTCCCTTTTTTAAAAGGGCACTTCATTAATGAGCTCTATCGCGTCTCGAGCGATGGGTTCTACTAACTCTGTCTAGCAGGGTTTTCTTCCCACGGCGCTGCGTTTTAAAAAAACGCACTCTTGGTCGATAACCAATCGTATCCTAACGCCTTAACTACACTTATTATAGTATTATAATGCGTTAAATACTAGATATAGCCAATTGCTTGGTGGAGTTCATTGCTAGTTGGCAAAGTCCCTTGCCAGACGGCCTGGAAGGTATCGTCATCTCTGACTAATAGTAGCGCTGGAAAACTCAAAATATCATAGGCCCCAAGCGTACTAATTGCGCTGGCTGAATTAATGTCAACAGCACTTAATCTGACGTGATTTAGCTTGAGGTTTTTCTTTAACTCCGATAGCTCAAGCCTAAATTTCTTGGTATCCCCCCTGCTATAAAAAAGTGTTGCCTTCATATTGTTTATATTTTAACATAAGCAATTTAATTATGGAGTTTTTTGATTTTAGTTAATTCCTTCTCAAAACTAGATAGACTTGCAAAGCTTCGATAAACACTAGCAAACCTAACATATGCTACGTCGTCAACTTTTAATAATTCGTCCATTACAATAGCGCCAAGTTTGCTAGTTGGTAGCTCGGGCTGGTCTAGCCCGCGTGCTAAACGCTCCACTTCGGCAATAAGCTCTTCAATCCGCACAGCTTCAACTGGCCTTTTTTCAAATGCCTTATAGACTCCTGTTGATAATTTCTGTTTATCAAATAGCTCCCGTTCGCCGTTTTTCTTAATAACAAAAAGGTTCGGTACCTCTAGTCGTTCATAGGTTGTATAGCGATGTTTACAATCAAGGCATTCGCGTCGCCGACGAATAGAACTAGCACCCTCCACGTCTCGCGACTCAAGTACCCGGCTTTCTTCTATACTGCAAACGGGGCACTTCATATCTACCCCGCTAAAGTTTTTTCTTTACAAAGCTTGGCATATCGTCATCGGCTTTCTTAGCCTTTGGTCGGCCTATCTTTAAGCCCAGTCTCTTATAGGCTGGCAGATCAGAATCGTCATCCTCGGCTTGATCAAAATTTGTAGATACAGTCTCTACAATAGGCTCCTCTGGGAGTTCAGTTCTGGCTGATTCCTTATTATAATCTTCTTCATCAAAGTCAAAATCAATGGTTTCCTCGCCTAGGGCACTTGCGTTGTTAGCAAATAATGAGGATTTTTTGGGTTTTGCACTAACTAGAGGCTCGTCGTCGGTAGGATCAAAAACAGGCTTGGAGTCGTAATCTTTCAAAAATGGTATTGCGGGCGATTCGGTTTCTGCTGGGGCATCATCCGGATCTCCAAAAATACTGGGTGCTACATATCCTGGCTTGGGTGGAAAAATAGGGTGGGTACTTTTGTGGCTATCAAAGCCAGTAGCAACTAAAGTCACCCTGATCTCGCCAGTCAGGTTCTCATCTAATACAGTCCCCCAGATAATATTGGCTTCAGGATCAACTGAATCGTGTATTAATTTCGCTGCCTCCTCAATCTCGTGCATGCCCATATCTCGACCGCCAGTAAAGTTAATTAGCACTCCCTTAGCACCCTGTATGGAGACATCTAGTAGTGGCGAGTCCATAGCGTATTTAACGGCATCAATTGCCCTGGTATCGCCCGAACCCTGTCCGATACCCATTAGTGCCGAGCCAGCATTACTCATAATGGATTTGACATCAGCAAAATCTAAATTAACCAGCCCATTAACTGTAATTAGGTCAGCAATACCCTGTACGCCTTGCTTTAAAACATCATCAACCGTACCAAAGGCATCTAGCAATGTCGTTTTACGATCAACTAGCTGTAGAATCCTATCATTAGGGATAGTGATAAGGGTATCAACCCTACCCTTCAGTTCCTCAATACCCGCCTCGCAGATTTTACGGCGCCTATCGCCTTCAAAGGAGAAAGGCTTAGTGATAATTGCAACAGTTAAAGCACCTATGTCCCTTGCTATTCTAGCAACTACTGGTGCAGCTCCCGAACCTGTACCGCCCCCATAGCCAGCAGTGATAAAGACCATTTCGGAATGCTTTAAGGCATTGTAAATAGCCTCTTCGCTCTCCTCGGCGGCTTGTCGGCCAATCTCTGGGTTAGCGCCAGCACCCAAACCGCGTGTGGCCTCCTTGCCAATATGAACCTTGGTGTTAGCCTGTGACCAATGCAGCGCCTGGGCGTCAGTATTAATAGCAACGAAATCAATACCCCTTAGTTTGGATTGAACCATTCTATTTAGGGCATTGCCTCCGCCGCCACCAATACCGATGACTTTAATACGCGCGAATGTTTCTATTTCTGGTAAGATTTCTGCCATATATTTATACCTCACTACTCCTAGAATAATTGCTTGGGCAGGATAGTATCCTCCCAGATGTAATTTGCCTTACCACATACCTTTTTTACTAGAAAAGGATACATTTATTATATACAAACAAACCGACTTATGCAATATATTTGTTCAAGATTTTTATAACATTATAAGGTATAAATAATGTGTTCATTACAAAAAATTAATTATTCTATTTTTTTGCGCTAAGTGTGGTTAAAAAATAAATATCTACTATTTTAGAATTTTAGGCACAATAGGGAACTATTTATCAATAACTCCGAGCTAGGGCATTAATCCCTTAAAAAGGGTCTTAGCTTTATGGCCGATTCTGCCAATTGCACCATTAAAACTACGAGATTTGCTAATTTTGGGTGTATCCATATCTTCTAGCATTAGCCCAATTGCAACGGCATAGGCAGGATCTGTAATCTTATCTGAAACGCCGGTATACTTCTGTGAGGAGCCAACCGTAGCTGGTAGTTTTACGAAACCCTTAGCAAACTCAGCAATTTCGGGCATCTTTGCACCTCCACCGGTTAGTACCACTCCTGCTGAAAGCTGCTGGTGCTGGTCAATTTTTGTTATCTCCTTCGCTGCTAGTTCCAAAATCTCACTAAGTCTAGCGAAAATTATCTTATCAACGTCATTTTTGGATACAACGCCTTTGCCACCGAATTCGGAAAGGTCAATTTTTTGTTGATTTCGAGGGCTGGGATGCTGGGCAGTGCCATATTTAATCTTAACCTGTTCGGCAATTTCAATACCTGTTCGTAACCCATAAACCAAATCCTTCGTAATATTATTGGACCCCATTGGAATAATATTGGTATATGATAGCTTCCCCTCGTTATAAACCGCAATGCCAGTCGTTTGAGACCCAAGATGTACCAATGCTACACCGAGTTCCATTTGTTTCTTGGTTAATACCGTGCGGGCGGCGGAGATTGGTACGATCAGCTGGCTATTGATTTGAACTCCAGATCTAAATACAGCATTTTGCAGGTTTTTTAATGCTGGGCTGAGGCCTGTAATAATATGCGTATCAACTTCAAGGCGAATACCGCTCATACCAACCGGGTCGGTAATGCCAGACTGGCCATCGACGCTATAATTTCGGGGGATTACCTGCAGAATCTGCCTATTGGATTCTAGCTGGATTGCAGTTGAAGCTTGCTCAACTCGAACTAATTCTTCTTTAGTTATCTCGTGGTCGGCTCTTGATACTGCAATCACACCCCTAGAATTTAAACTTTGGATATGGGCACCATCAACAGCTATCGTAGCTCGTTCTATCGCTATCCCACTCATCCGCTCGGCTTCTTCTAGTGCCGCCGTAATGGAGCTAACGGTTTCTTCCACATCTACTACTACGCCTTTTCTGACGCCAGATGTGGGGGAGACCCCAAGTCCTATAATGCTGGGGAGTGCCGAATCCTGCTGGTGCAAGCCAACAACACAAACTACCTTACTTGAGCTAATATCTAAACCAACGTATGTTTCTTCGTCTTTAGGTGCCATAGCTACCTATTATACTGCAAGCGTGGCTAGTAGTTCAAATGTTAGCTAGCTAGCCAGCACTTCGCAGCCATTTTTTGTAACAAGAACTGTATTCTCAAATTGAGCACTTAATGATCCGTCTCTGGTCATATAGGTCCATCCATCATCAGCTAGATATAAATCGTTGGTACTAATTGATGCAATCGGCTCGATAGCGATAGTCATGCCCGCCTTGAGCAGTTCACCGGTACCGGCAGTACCATAATTAGCAATAACAGGGTCCTCATGTAGCTGGTGGCCAACACCATGCCCGGTTAAGCTGTATATCGGCCTCAGCTTGTGCTTTCTTAAATGATGCTCAATAACAGCACTAATATCGCCAACTCTAACCCCGTCTTTAATGACCTTCAGAGCCTCTAGCAGGGCCTCATAGCAACCTTCTAGTAGCCTTGCCCCGTCCTTTGAGGGCTTGCCAATACTAATACTGCGCGCGGCGTCTGTTATCATCCCATTATAATTAACACCGTAGTCAATACCTACTAGGTCGCCATTTTGTAATTTACGCTCATTTGGCAGAGCATGGACAATCTCGTTGTTAACAGATACACAGACGCTACCCGGAAACCCCTGATAGCCTAAGAATGCTGGCTTGCCGCCGAGCTTTGCGGTTTCTTTTTGAGCCACTTGGTCTAACGCTAGGCTAGTTACTCCTGGCTTGGCAAGACCTACCAGAATATCTAAGACTGCCGTTAAGATTTCACCGCTACGGCGTATATTATCAATTTCCTCGGGAGTTTTAATCTTAGTGGCTACCATTGCAGGGCTGTCTTAATCCTCTGCGATATCTCTAGGGGGTCTCCTGCCCCATCTACTGCTACAAAAATCCCTTGCTCTTTCGCATGGCTAATAACCTCATCGGTTAGCCTGTGGAAAACCTCTATCCTATTTTGAATAATAGCTTGGCTATCGTCGTGGCGGCCTCTCTTTAGAAGCCTCTGGAGAGATTCTTCGTCAGAAATATCTATCAGTAAATATTTTGCAACATTAATGTCATGGGATTGGGCATATTCTTCCATCCATTGAGCTTGGTCCACATCTCTAGGGAAGCCATCCGAGACAATAACACTACCATCGGCAAAACTTTCTAGTTGCTGCTGTATCATTTCATTAACGATATCATAATCTACCAAATCCCCTGCTTGTAGCGCTTGCCTAACCGCTTCGTCAGTCGTCGCCCTCTGCCTAATTAAATCGCCGATCCTGATAATTTCAATTTTACGTAATTTAGCCAGCAGATCTATTTGAGTATCCTTGCCAGAACCAGGCAAACCAATAATTGTTATTAGCTGCTTCATCTAATAAGGTCACTTAAAACGGTGTATATTTTGGGTCCGAAAATAACAGCTGCCACTACGAGCGCCCCAACCGCCGTGATTAACACGCCGGCGGCCATCATATCTTTAATAAGCTGGACGAGATGATTGTTTTCTTGACTAATTAGGTCTAGGGTTTTTTCGAATGCGGTATTAATAATCTCTGCCAACAGGACCATCACTATAAAGGTTATGACAAATAAAAACTCTAGGGTGCTAATCTTGAGTAAAAATGATAGCAAAATTGCAGCAAGCGCAAAGACTAGATGCAATTTAGCATTTCGTTCAGAACTTATTACTGCCCTTAAGCCTCGTAGGGCATACCTAAAACTAGCTAATGTGACCATTCAAAATCCCTATATTTATAATGTAGTGCTTCCATAATATCACTCTGTAGGCGGTCTAAGCTAGCTATTTGATTTTTATCCTGATGGTCAAAACCCAATAAATGCAGGGTGCCATGCAGTAAAAGCAATGTCAGCTCTGCCTCCAGGCTAACATTATGTCGCCTTGCTTGGCTTCTGGCTATTTCCTCGCAGATTACGATATCGCCACTAGCTCCATTGTGCTTATCGTCACTATAATTAAAGCTCAAGACATCTGTTGGATAATCATTGCTGGCATAATGCTTATTAAGCTTTTGAATCGCCTTAGTAGTGACAAAAGATAAGCCTACGATTTGATCGCCGTCGTGGGCACCATTACTAGTTGCGGTAGTAAATTTTTCGATACCGCGAGCAACGGCCCGCAGTTGGGCTGTTTTTAGTAAGCTCTTGCCCTCAATGGTGTATTGAATTGCCATAGGTTTTTCTTAAGATAGTTTCTGCTTTGCCAGCTGAGCAATCAAGCCCCCATCTGCTTGACCAGCTGTTTTTTGGCGAACATGGCCAATAACCTTACCCATATCTGCCATTGAACTGGCGCCTAACTCCGTAATTGCTGAGTCAACTGCCTTACTAACATCTGTCTCGCTCATTTGCGCCGGTAAATACTTTTCAATAATATCTAGTTCGGCCTGCTCCTCACTCACTAAATCTTGCCTATTAGCGGCGCCAAATTGATTAATTGAATCCTGGTGTTTTTTGGCTTCTTTTTGAAGTACCGAGAGGGACTCTTGCATAGTCAAATCACGGCCTAGCTCTATTTGATAATTCTTAAGTGAGCTTTTTAAAAGCCTTAGAGTCGTGGTACGCACCTCATCGCGCAATTTCATAGCAACGACTAAATCAGACTCTAATTGCTGAGTTAAGTCCACTATCCCATTCCGATTAGTTCGCGTATTTTCTGTTCCTTGCGAACTCTTTTGCGGATAGCAACGGCTCTAGCTTCAGCCTTCGAAATCGGCTTCTGAAAATACTTTTTCTGACGGGCAGTAGTTAATATACCTGATTGTATGACTTTTTTATTAAAGCGTCTAACCAAGTTTTCGACTGATTCATCGTCTTTTCTGATAACCTGTAGCAACTGGCACTCCTTTAGGATTATTAAAATATTTTAAATCCGTGTAATTATATCTGAAAATGCTAAAAAACTCAAGGGCTAAGCAGTGCCTTGAGAGTAGCAATAAGTTTATCCCTGCTGATAACCTGCTGATTCCCGCTCGCCAAGTCTTTAATGATGACCTCGTTTAATTTTGCCTCCCTGTTGCCAATTACAATGGCGTGCTTAGCCTTAGATTTACTGGCTAGCGCCAACTGATCCCCGAGAGACTTCTTAGATAGATTGGCCCTAACTCGAAAGCCTTCATTGAGTAAATATTCACGCACTACTTCTGCCTCATTGGTTGCCTGCCCACCAATGGCTACCACGAATACATCTGGCGGGGTAGCGTCTGGGACAAACTTTAAATGCTCCAATTCTAGCTTAATTCTCTCAACGCCTAGCCCCATACCAACGGCCGGAGTATCAGCCCCACCCATTTGCTGGACAAGCTTATCGTATCGCCCGCCACCGCCGAGGCTATCCCTTGCTGTCCCGCTGGTTGATAAAAACTCAAAAACCGTACCATTATAATAATCAAGCCCTCTAACTAGCCTACTATTGAGCTGATAAGCTACGCCGCAGCGCTCTAGCAATTCTAAAATCTGCTGAAACCTTGCAGAGGATTCCTTACCTAAGTAATCTAAAATCTGTGGAGAATCTTCAATCAGCTGAACGACATTAGGGTCCTTGCTATCTAGGATACGGAGTGGATTAGTCTCTAGCTGTTTTTTGTTAATATCAGGTAAATCTGCCGAGTACTTGGTAAAATATTTTTTCAAAACCTCAATGTATTTTTTGCGGTCTTCAGCCGAGCCAATACAATTAATAGATAGTAGATAGCCAATTCCTAGCTTGTTAAAGAGTCTAGCCCCAAGATTTATGACCTGTACATCACTATTAGGTGTAGGGTCGCCAAAAATTTCTAAGCCCAGCTGGTTGTGCTGTCTGTAGCGCCCCGATTGAGGTCTTTCATACCTAAAATTTGGCTCAAGGTAATATAGTAGCACTGGCTTAGGCAAGCTATTCATACCGTTCTCGATATAAGACCTAGCCACTCCTGCCGTACTCTCTGGTTTCAATGTCAGGCTATTACCAGATTTATCATCAAAGCTATACATCTCCTTACTAACAACCTCGGTGCCTTCCCCGACAGCTCTAGTAAATAAAGCCGTTGACTCCAAAATCGGCGTCGAGATTCTCTCTATACCAGCAGATTCGCAAAGACCGATATAGGTTTCAGTTATATGAGCCCAGAGTACTTGATCGCTAGGCAATATATCCTGCATGCCTCTAGGTTTTTGATATTCTATTTGTCCCATATATACATTTTAGCTACAAATTAATATTTCAACAAACCCTAACTAATGAATAAATTATTTAATTAAGGATTATAAGGTTTAAATATTACCCTTCAGATATAGTATTGATTTACGATACTGGTAGCGAGTTTACTATCTATACTATGATACTTATGTACTAGATAGTACTAGCTATAATTAGAGTGCAAATACTATACGAAACTCAGCACTTAGAACAACTTTAGTGTTCATATGGCCTAATATCAATTATCTCTAATTGGTGCTGTCTTTTGTTTTGCCAGATATTTTCGCTCAGCTCAAAGACTAGTTCAATGGTCTTGCTATTTTCTAGCCACCGGTAAGAGCTGGCCATACCAAACCCAATCGCTGTATGCTGGTTGCCATTAGTATCAACTAACTGCAAGCGTAGATGCGAAGAATCATCCCCGACTAGCCTAATTTGCACAATTTCGTATCGGCCCATCAAATACGGTCTTTTATTGGCATTCCCAAATGGCGCTAACTGAGTAATCTCATCATATAGTTTGATATTGGCACTTTGACTAGATAAATTAACTCCAACCGTGAGAGTCCTAAAGTTATTCTTAACGTCCATATTAGCAGCGGCATACTGATTTATTCTATAGCGTAACTCTGTTAGCCGATCTGTCTTTAGCTTTAGGCCAGCCGCAAAGCTATGCCCACCGCAACTCTCTAGAAAATCCTCACAGCTCCTGATGGCCTTAATAATATCAAATGTCCCGTAACTTCTCGCTGAGCCCTTAGATACTTCTCCTAGTTCCTGCAAAATAATTGTTGGCTTATGCCATTTTTCAGATATTTTGCTTGCTACAATGCCGACTACACCATGTGACCACTCGGGGTCTGATAGCACCAATATCGGATCTCTCTTATAGCGGCTGGCTTGCTTGCTGCAAGCCGCCAATATCTCTTTAGTAGCTTGTTGTCTTTTGTAATTAAGCTCGCCGAGTTCTAGGGCAATTGCCTCTGCTGCTTGAGGGTCCTTAGTAATTAATAAATCTAAAGCTTTTTGAGCGTGCGCTAAACGCCCGGCAGCATTGAGCCTTGGTCCTATTTTGAAACCTAAATCAATTTCATTGGCGATTTTTATATCAACCATAGAGCTCTTAGCCAGTGCCAGCAAGCCTTGCCTATGAGTCATTTTGAGTACTCTCAACCCATAGCTAGCTAAAATTCTATTATCACCGACTAGTGGTACGACATCGCAAATTGTCCCTAGCGCTACCAAATCTAGTAGCCATTTCTCATGGCCAGGTTTTAATAAATCAGTTTTCGTTTGCAACGCTCGCACGAGGTAGAATGCTACTCCGACGCCAGCTAGATACTCAAGTTTATTTTTTTTATCTAACTTCGGGTTGACGCAGGCAATAGCCCCTTTGGGGATACCGCCATCTGGTTCATGGTGGTCGGTGATAATTAAATCAATACCTATTTTCTGAGCTACCTTTGCCTGCTCATGAGCTGTTGTGCCACAATCAACCGTAATTATTAGGTCGTTTTTTTGCTTCTTTAGTTTTTTAATAGCCTCTGAGTTAAGCCCATAGCCTTCCTCGAACCTATCTGGGATATAGAGCCCGACCTCTACCCCCATTGTAGTTAATGCATCATACAAAAGAGCCGAAGCACTTAAGCCATCGATATCGTAATCGCCATAAATAACTATCTTTTCTTTGGCTTTAATGGCGCGCAGTATTCGACGGACTGCTTTATCCATACCAGGCAAAGCAAAAGGGTCAGATAGTCCATTATTATAATCAGGCTCCAAAAAGTTCTGGGCTTGGTCTCGGCTTAATCCTCTATGAGCTAGAAGTTTATTAGGAACATCAATATCGCTGTCTATCTCAAAGGCCTTAGAATAATCCCAAATAATTTTTTGCATAAATCTAGTCTAAACTAAAAACTACTAAAAAATAATAAATGCTAGTCTAATTTATTGTAAGAAAAAATCTGAACCTGTTCTAGATTTAAATCCAGCGGGGGTGATGGCGGCATATCTCTGGCGATCATTGTGCAAGTGGCGTTGTGTTTCGGCGAGCTTAGATTGCTTGCCAAACACAAACTCTGAGCAGCGAATAGTTCTAATGATTGTATGTATTTGTTTTATTTTGACCTGACTTTTTGTTTTTTAATAATATAACTACATTACTACCTCTTATTGGATGTTTTGAGTACCATCCCCTGTAATTCCTTAAATAGTATGAAGTTCTGATTAACACCATAGACCTTGGTATTTGCCTCTTTATAGGCCTTGAGATAGCCAATTTTCTCTAACCTTGCCAGTTCCCTGCTAATATTACCCGGATCTTCTTTAGTAATTTTGGCTAAACCTCTAATATGCACCCTATAGTCAGGGTACTTACTAAATAGGGTGATTATTTTGCGTCTTGTCTTAGAAGTAATAAAATACTGTAACATTTGTTTTGACCTCTTATTAATAATATTTTACTCCGTAAAAGTAAAAAAGACAACACTTTTTCAAGCATAACTTTTGTGGTAAAATTAAACATGAGTAAAATCAATATATGGATAGATACTGCCCAGAATGTAATTCAACTATGACACCAAGTTTGGTGGGCTATCTGTGCTCAAATTGTGGGAATATGCAAAGATTTTATACTGAATCTAATCCGCTATTCATAAGTCATACCGAGATGCCCATGCCTACTGCTAACCCCAGCCCCCAACAGCCCCCTACTGCGCTTGATAGTGTTGGTAGCAATAAAATACGCTCAACCTTAAAAAGACTAATGGTACCAGAGCTTCCTCCTCCGCACGGCTACGATTCAACAGCGACAGTTGATGGCATTAGTAGCCCCCAGCCGAGTAGTCCCCAGCCGAGTAGTCCTCTGCCGAGTAGCCCTCTATCAACATATGACCATCAGCCTATCCCGCCATCAGAAGTATTTACCAATAAGCAGCCCGCACCAGTCGCGCAGCGCGATACCGAACTCGACCTATGGCTATGGATTTGCATTACATTGGTCGTACTATCGGCTGGGACTTTGATATTTTATTTCGCCCTAGGCTACCTAGCCTAACGACTTAAGTTTCTGCTACCTCTTAGCTTTAGTTTTTTTAATTTTCCAATTATTATAAACTACTAGTAATGGTGAGGCATTAAAGATTGATGAGTATGTGCCTGAAATTATCCCGATTAGTAGTGCTAAGATAAAGTATTTAATAGACTCTCCGCCGAATAGATAAAAAGCTAGCAGCACAATAACTACCGTAATGGATGTATTAAGAGATCTGGCTAGAGTTTCGTTAATAGAAATATTGACAACTTCCTCGAATGGCCTGTTAAGGCGCCGAAGGTTCTCGCGAATTCTATCATAAACTACTATGGTATCATGCACTGAGAAACCAATAACTGTTAATATCGCCGTTACAAACAGGCTATCTATCTGCACCCCAAAGAAATGCCCAAGAATTGCAAAAATACCTAACACGAATAGAGCATCGTGCAGTAAGGCGATAATTGCTGTTACACCAAAACTCCAGGGGCTAACTGGCGGTGGAGTATTGCGGAAAGCGAATGCAACATATAAAAGTATTGCAATCGATGCCAATGCTACGCCGAATAAAGCACGCCTTGTGATATCCTCACTAACTGATGGCCCGATAGAGCTGAAGGAAGTTTCGGCTAAGCCCTTTTGTTTTAGGAGCACATTAATATTTTGCCGGATTTGCTGTGCATCGCCTAGTTCTGACGCCAAGCCTTTATCGCTATAGCGAACCAAAAGCCTATCGCTCCCACTGGTAGTAACAGTTATCTCTTTGACGCCAATTTGCGCAACAATATCATGAAGCTCGCTCTGGGTTATCTGCCCGGCTACCTCTATCTCCTGCCCTCCTGTAAAATCAATCCCCGGTTTGAGCCCCCAGACAAATAATGCTATCGTACCAGGCACGATTAGTAGTATAGAAATTGTAAACCATAGCTTGCGCTTGCCTACGATATTCATTGGTTAGTCTCGCTTTCCATCTTAATACGGTAAGAGCTAGGCTTAGAACCAATTTTAGTCCGCACCACAGCTTGCATTAATGTCCTGGAAATTGTAATAGCGGTAAACATACTCACGATTACACCAATTGCCAGAGTTACCGCAAACCCCCTAATAATTGGGATGCCAGAAATATAAAGTATCGTACAGGTTATTAGCGTTGAGACATTAGAGTCCCTAATACTCGTCCAGGCTCGCTTAAAACCGGTGTCCATACCTACTGCCACTGAGCTACCGGCTCGAATCTCTTCCTTCATACGCTCAAAAATCAAGATATTAGCATCTACGGCCATGCCAATGCTCAGTACAAAGCCAGCGATGCCGGCAAGAGTTAGTACGATGGGCGACTGAGTTAGCCCAGATAGCTTAAAAATGTCAATCGTGATCAATGAATATATGACTAGAGCGCCAGCTGCTACTAAGCCAGCCAAACGATAATAAATAATCATGAATACCAAGACTGCTACTAAGCCAACTAAGCCAGCAAACAGGCTGCGCTGAATAGATTCGGCGCCTAAGGTAGCACCAACTGTCCTTTGCTCTACCAAGCTAACTGGCACTGGTAGAGCGCCGGCATTGAGTAAATCTGCTGTAGCTTTGGCATCCTTGAGACCCTTAAAGCCTGTCATCTCCCCTTTACCGTCGGTGATTGGGGTTGAGACTGTACCATTAAATAATGGCTCGTTATCTAAAATAATTACTAGCCGTTCATTCTTCTGATTAATCCTTTTAGTTAAGTCGGCAAATTTTTGTATCGAGCCACCTTTCATTTGGAAGACTACAATCGGCTGACCAGTTTCAGCATTCATATCAGAAGTAGCGTTTTCTAAATCTTCGCCGTTAATATCGGTGGCCGCTGGGATATTATCTGCACCGACCGACAAAAATGTTAATTGAGCAGTCTTGCCAATTAACCCTACAGCTTGGTCAATATCATTAACACCAGGAAGCTGGATGCTGATCCTATCGTTACCCGATGTCTGAACTACAACTTCAGATGTACCGCTAGGGTTAACACGCTTGTTAATAACATTAATAACTCCTTGGATAGCCTTGGCACGATCCTCTGCGGCGGTTTTTGAAAGGTCTGCTTGGTAGGTTAAGCTGGCGCCGCCTTGCAAATCCAGCCCCAACCTTACATTCATTTTTGCATCACCAATACCTAGTAGAGAGAAAAGCTTGTCCTCTCTGGGTAGTGCCAAGAGCACCAGAACTACAGCCAATGCAGCTATTAAGTAGAGTTTCGTTGATAGTTTCATTAACACCTATTATATGTAGATTACAGACATTGTACAAGCAATTATATTTGGGCTAGGGTACAATACATACTATGTATGCCGAGGTAAATGTTATAGCGTATAGGGGTGCCAGCAGGCGAACATTCACCTATTTAATTGGTGAGTCAGTGGATGTGCACATTGGGAGCCTTGTAGAAATTAAATTTGGCGACAAAACTAGCATTGGTATCGTCCATAGGATTACTAATCTGCCACCTCCTAAAAATATTAAATTACAAAATATTAAAAGCGTCTTAGGTATTAATCCCTTACCAAAACACCTGCTCGCACTCGGCGAGTGGATAATTGATTATTATGTTGCTACGCCTGCTAGTGTTTGGCAATTAATGATACCCAAGAACCCTACCACCAAACCGAGTAAACAATTTGCTAACCTCAGCCATGAGATTAAAGATCTAGTTAGACTAACCCCTGCTCAATCTAAGGCCTACTCTAAAATATTAAATTCTACTAAGCCTGTGCTGCTACAAGGCGCAATGGGTTCGGGCAAGACGGAAATATATTTTCATCTTATTGATACAATGCTACGAGTCGGCAAATCGGCAATTCTACTAATGCCAGAGATATTTTTAACGAACCAAATGATAGAGCGCACCCAGCGGCATTTTGCCGACAAGCTAGTCGTTACACACTCTGGGCTGACGCCTGCCGAACGAAGAGCGGCGTGGGTTCGTTGTAGCAACAGCTCCCAATCGTCGCCACTAGTTATCTTGGGGGCCCGCTCGGCACTATTTATGCCAGTTAATAACTTGGGGGCAATCATTGTTGATGAATGCCACGAACAAAGCTACAAACAGGACTCTAGCCCTCGTTACCAGAGCGAAATGGTGGCTGCTAAACTAGCCAAGATAACTGGGGCAAAGCTCGTGCTAGGTAGTGCTACGCCATCGATTAATACGCGTTTTTTAGCCGATGCTGGCAAGCTAGAATGTATCAAACTAGAAGAGCGTGCTATCTCCTCGGCCCACCCACATATCAAAATTATTCAAAAAAACCAGCCAGCTGAGATATTTAGCACTGAACTGACCAATGCCATCAATAACGCCCTAAAGCAACAAAAACTGACAATGCTTTACCTCAACCGCCGTGGCACTGCGCCAATTTTTACCTGTAATGATTGCGGGCATAATTTTGAATGCACAAACTGTAGGGTCAACCTCCATTTGCATGCCGACAGTATGCGGCTCATTTGCCATATTTGCAATTACTCCCAAGCACCTCCGGGTAAATGCCCGACTTGTGACAACACGAACCTACGGGGCATAGGCATTGGTACAAAAGCAGTAGTACAAAAAGCTAGCGAACTTTTTGAGAACGCCAGAATTGTCCGCATCGACCGCGATAGTTTTAAGCCCAAGGAATTTAATAAAATACTAAGCGAAATTGCTGGTGGCAAAGTAGATATTATTGTTGGTACTCAGATGATTGGGCGAGGTATTGATTTAGCAAATCTCCATTTGGTTGGCATCATAGATGCCGACTATGATTTGATTAATATTGATTATAACAGCCTGGAACGAGCCTTTCAGCTTTTGAGCCAGACTGCGGGGAGAGCCGGGCGACGCAAAGATCGCGGCGAGGTGATCATTCAGACCAAAAACCCTGACAACAAGTTTTTTGAGCTAATTACCAGTAACGACTACGAGAGCTTTTACCAATCCGAGTTGGCCCTGCGCAAAAAATACTCTTACCCACCTTACTCATATCTGTTAAAATTAGAGTGTGGGTTTATTAAGCCTAATCTTGGTAAGCAAAAAGCCCTAGAACTAATCGCGAAGCTTGCCGGCGTACGGACAATAAGTATCCTGGGGCCAGTACCAGCACACCCAGCTCTGCGAGGCCGCAGGCACATCTGGAACTTAATAATAAAAAGCCGAGACCGCAAAATATTAGTTGATATAGCCTCGCAGCTAGAGCCATACTGGGCTATCAACCTAGACCCCTTCGGAATATCATGATAAAAAAAATAGTCACCATACCCAATAAAATACTTCGCTCTAAATCCAAACGGATCGGTTTCGTTGATGACTCTATCCGTCAGCTTGCTAATGATATGATCGCTACCACACTAAAGTGGGATCACGACAGTGAGTTTGGCGCTGCTCTGGCAGCCATTCAGGTCGGCGAACCACTCAAGCTAACGGTGGTGCGCAACGATTTTGATAATGCCAAAAGCAAGAAGTTTACAGCCCTAGTGAACCCAGAGATAGTTAAGACAAGTACCGAAGTCGTTAGCGATATTGAAGGTTGCTTGAGTGTGCCCGGCATCTATGGCAGAGTCAAGCGACCTCTCAAAATTAAGGTTAAGGCCCAGGATGCTAATGGCCAGCCCATTAGGCTTAGCCTCGAAGGTTTCCCGGCCAGAGTCTTACTGCATGAAATCGACCATATGAACGGAATAATATTTTTAGATCATATCAAAGACTCTTCCCAATTATTTAACATTGATAAAAACGGCTCACTAATGCCAATTACGCAGACTAAAAAAGATGCTATCAAAAAAACAAACCACCTCAACTAGCCCTCTGGTATTTTTTGGTACTGGCAATACTAGCTTAGAGGCTTTGCAGTGTTTAAGCGAAGTTTTTGCAATAGAACTAATTGTTACTAAACCACCAGCCCTAAATTCAGCAGGCAAGCACTTTAAAAATAGCGTCCATCAATGGGGTGAGAAAAACTCCATCCCGATTATTGCGCCAGAGAGTCAAAGCGAACTAGCTAAACTCATCAGTAGCCGAGTACTTAAGAGCAAGCTTGGTATTGTCTTAGACTTTGGGATGATAATACCAGCTAGGGTCATTGATGCTTTCGGCTCGGGGATATTAAATAGCCACTTTAGCTTGCTACCTAGGCACCGGGGCGCAAACCCAATCCGAACAGCAATACTACGCGGTGATCTAAAAACAGGCGTTACAATTATAAAAATTACACC
The DNA here is from genome assembly GCA_009691435.1 of Candidatus Saccharimonadota bacterium. Taxonomy (GTDB): domain Bacteria; phylum Patescibacteriota; class Saccharimonadia; order CAILAD01; family BJGX01; genus SICB01. The sequence continues at coordinate 36,644 of SICO01000001.1, forward strand.
TGGCCTTGATGATGGGCCAATACTAGCTTGGGCCGAATTTGATATTAATAATCTAAATGCCACAATATTGCGCGAAGAACTATCTAAGCTTAATTGTGCCCTACTACCCGAAGCAGCCAAAATGTATCTTAATGGTCAATTAGATTTAATTAACCAAGATCAATCAGAAATTACACACACAACTAAAACCACCAAACAAAATGGTAGGTTAGATTTTAATAAAACTGCAGAGGTACTAGAGCGAGAAACCCGGGCCTACGCTAGTTGGCCAAAAAGCTATTTTGATGACAATGGCCAGACTTATATCGTTATAGATGCCAAAGCCTCTGCCGAAGTAACCCCTAAGGGCAAGCTCACGGCGAAAAATAAGTGCTTATATATTGGGTGCGAACTTGGCAGTTTGCAAATTACTAGCATCCAACTAGCTGGTAAGCCAGCTATGGAGGCTACTAGTTTTATTAATGGCTATTTAAAGTAGCAACTAATTTAAGTTGATAGTATTTAGGACATTGGGCCTACTTGAAATAAGGCTCTATCTTGGCTACCACCTCGCTAGGTGTTAGGTCGGTCTTAATAATATAATCTTGGGCCCCTAAATTTTTAGCTTGATCAATGGTCGCTTGGTCCATAACATTAGTTAAAACAATTACTGGCAAGCCTGGGGTTATGCCGTGCTTTTTGAGCTCCTCTAAAACTTCCATGCCACTAACATTAGGCATCATTAAATCTAATAAGACGACTTGAGGCTGATGCTCGTTAATCTTAGTTAGGGCCATAGCCCCATCAGTGGCTTCAACCGTACGAATATTAGACTTAGAAAACTTTAACTGGTACATGCTTCGGATGGAATCACTATCTTCAACTAATAAACATATTTTTTTCATATCTATACTATACCTACTTATGGTTTATGTAGTCAACTAGGCTCTGCTGCTTAGTGGCCTAGGGCAAGGTGATTAGCTTTTTTTATTGAGATACACAAACAATGCTAGCCCGATGAAGCTCGCCAGCACAGTCCATTCGCCAAGCAAGGTGTATATGGTGCGGGTGCTGTTGGGCTGTATGTCGCCCAGCATATAGCTAGTAGAGTCGTCTTTGTTTTGTACCTGGATGGTGCCGTTTTGGCTCATAATATATGATAGCTTACCCCTGGCCGACTGAACCAGTGTCCGGGCATTAGCGACGGCCTGAAAACGAGCCATTTGCTTGGCCTGGTCAAAAAACTGTGTACCAATGCCCATCGTCGAGAGCGAGGCGGCGTTTACTAGCACCTCGGCGCCGCGGTTGGTGAGCTCCCGATAATACTCGGGGGCAATAATACCCGAACAAGCCAGCACCCCATAGCTGACTCCATTAATGGTGATTGGCTCGATTGGTTTTTTGGACTGAAAGACTGTCTTTTCGCCTTCGTGGTAGGCTATCAGCTGATAGTTGCCGGAGGCAATCAGGATGCCTTTGTAGAGGTATGGTATGTACTCTCCACCTGGTATTAAAAATGTCTTACCCTGTGCGCTCATTTGTTGGCCCGATACATCGAGTTCCACGATAGCATTTGTCTCGGTCTTTGCTGTAAATATGCTGCCGGTGGTAATTATTCTACTGGACTCGTTTTTGAGTAGCAGCTGGGCTATTTGGCGGTCTTCATTGAGCAGCCTGGGTTCGTCAAACAAGTGCGAATATTCTGGGAATACCACCAAATTAACCTTACTCTTAGGCACTGCCTGCAATGATTCCAGCAATGCCGGCTGATAATCAATTGCGACATTAGAGCTAAAGTGAACCACACCAATCTGCTCGCTACTAGTACCAGAAGGTGTGTGATAAACATAGTATGCCAGGAGTGTAGCCAATATAATTGATACAATTATCAACTGCGAGACTCTAACGAACTTCCTGCGCCACAGCTGAAAAATTGCGATATTGACCAGCACCACCACGAAGCTCAGCCCGAATAGCCCACCGAACCTTGAAAAATACACCAGTGGTGTGGCGCTAGCTGCCAGCCCCAGCGCACCGAAGTTCCAGTGCATACCGATGCTACCGCCTTCACCTAATGCACAGATAGAAAATATAATGCTCCTAGCACATTCACCAGCTATCCAAATTGCTGGCAATAGCAAAAAAGAGCTCTTGGAGTCTAGCGAAACCTTGAGTTTGGTATAAAGCCAAGCAAAGAGAACAAACCCACTGGAAAAAAATAGCACCATTAGCCCCAATGTTAAGGGCACAAATAGCGCCCTGGTCCAAGGGTCTTGAATTAAATCAATGGTGTTAAGCTGGTACATCCAGCTGATGGTTATGGCCATAAAAACCACCCCCACCAGCCAAATGTATTTGATAACCTTACGAGTCTTAGTCTGTCCTTTTTGTAAAAAAACTAAATAAAACAAAAACGGCACAAAAGTTACAAAAGATAGCCACCCGAGCTGGTAGCTCATAAATGGCAGGGCCAGTGTAGCCCCGCAGCTAACGATATATAATGCGTTAAGCCAATTATAGTGCCTGACGGTGGTAAGCATGTGGTGTTTCATTGATTGATTGATATAGAGTTATTACTAATTATGTCTGCCCCGGTTTCTTACAGGTAATAACCCTTATTATACATTTATCTAAGGCCAGGCCAAAGCCTAACACCAGCTCGGGGGCTGGTGTTAGTGGACTTAAGGACCGTGTGTTTATAGTCTACTATCTAGTTTGACTGCACTGGATACATAGTAATAACGCCAACGGTGCCCCCGTTATTTACTACCTCGAGAGTTACTGGGTCTATGCTTCGGAGTTGAAGTTTCTCCGCATTACTCAAAGAATGCGTGCAAACTACCTGGCTATCGCCAGATTGGGTATAATAATCCCAGGAAGAAGTCCAAACTCCTGGAAGGAAACCCACGCGATTCCCCCTTATTCTCATTCCTACTTTGCCAGAATTGGTTAGCTTAACATGCGCACAAAGCCTGGTACGAGTCCCAAGATCAGTCTGGGTCCACGACGCGCTGGCTACCTGGCCACCTGCTAGCACACAACTGCGTCCAAAGAACCCGCCCTTATCTACTATTCTACCGCCACATCGCATCCCGCTATCTACTCTTTTTATGTGAGTTGCCGCCTCGCTAGAGCGTACTATCGCATAGCCTCCAATTGCCACAAGGGCAACTACAGGTAGTACATACCACCACTTTAGTTTTGAGTTCTTCTTTTTGCTAGAGCTTGTTCTGGATTTGGAACTTAATTTGGACTTTGCCATAATGATTGATCCTTTTATTATTAATTAGATA
>SICO01000023.1 GCA_009691435.1 Candidatus Saccharimonadota bacterium
ATCACCGGCAACCCTGCAAGCGACTCACGATCAGGCGCTCGCCCGACCACCAACACCGATAAGGAGGTTGAGTTTCTGATAATCTCCAAGGTCGGCGGGGGAGGGCCATTTTGTAGCCGCAAGAACTACATTCTGACCAACGCTTCGGCAACGGGCGGTACCGACTGCGGCAACGGCTCGGGCTACTCGGCGCTCAATGTTGCTTCAGTAGCTGGTAGTGGTGGTGCCGACGACAAAGTCGTGGCTGGCGTTAAGGACGCCTACGACGCTTTGTCGGGATCCTGCAAGACAACTACAAACCTTGTCAGCAATATCCCCACCTCAGTTGATAGCGCCACCTGTCCCAACGGCGCAATAGTCAAATACAGCGGCGCTTCGCTTGCCAGCTACTCACTAACAAAAGGACGAGTGACAATCCTAGTCGAAGGCGACCTGACCATCGGTGTTGGTGTTGGCTACGGCACCACCGGCTACGACAACCTCAAAGATGTCCCCAACCTCGCAATTGTCGTCAAGGGCAATGTCACGGTGCTCGGTGCTGCCACTCTGGTCGGTGCCTCAATATACGCCACCGGCACTATATCGACCTGCGATACAGCCCCGACTACTTTTTGTAGCTCTCAGCTCGTCATCAACGGCTTCTTGAGCGCACAGTCGGGCTTTATATTTGGCCGAGGCTTTACCAATACTACTGCTCGAACCGCCGCCGAAGTCATCAACCTCACCCTGCAGAGCGTGGTGTTTCCGCCCCCCGGCATCGACTACGCCAGCGTCTTCAAGGGCGATAGCTTCGTCAAGCTTGACTCCAGCGAATACCAGCCGAGGTTCTGACCCGACCCAAAGAAAACTAATTATTTGATTATACTTATGCTAAAATTATGCTAAAATTAGACTATGGAATCCTTTAATCAAGAACAGAACTACTTTGGTCTTGACCTAGGCAACAGCAGTATTAAAGTTGCCCAGCTTAGGGAGCTTAGCGGTAAGCCGACCCTGGTGACTTATGGGAGTATTGATATGCCCGAAAATTTGCTTGCTAGCGATTCGCCAATTGACCAAGACAGAGTCGCCGAGTATGTCAAACAACTTGCCAGCGACGCCAATGTATCAAGCAAAAATGTGATAGCATCTTTGCCCTCGACTGCGTCATTCACCTCCATTATAAAACTGCCAAAATTATCACACGATGAACTGGGCGAGAGTATTAGCTATCAGGCCGATAAGTATATCCCAATACCTATCAATCAAGCCAAACTTGATTGGGCAGTTATTGGCGAGTATCCTGATACGGGTGAGCTCAGTGTGCTGTTGGTTGCGGCACCTAATAACATCGCCAATAAATACCTCAATATTATCCAAAAAGCTGGGTTTGAGTTATTGGCTCTCGAAATTAATGCCTTGGCCCTGGCGCGCTCATTGACAATACCAACCCAAACTAATTCCACAACAATAATTGTTGATATCGGTACTCTATCGAGTGATATCGCTATATTTACAGGCCAAGTCCCACAAATCATTCGTTCTATTGGAGTTGGCTCTAAGGCTTTGCGCCGAGTGGTATCCCAAAACCTAGGGCTAGACGAAACTCAGGCCGACCAGTTCCTGAAGAAGTTCGGTCTTCAGCAAGATAAAATCGAAGGCCAAGTGTATAAGACCCTGAAGCCAGTTATAGACCATGTGGTTGAGGAGATTATTAAATCTATTAAGTACTATATGGACAAAAATCCGCAGAGTAACATCGAGAAGATTATACTTACTGGTGGTACTTCGGCTTTGCCAGATCTGCCCATCTATATAGCCAATAGCACCCACCTGACTGTTGAGATAGGCAACCCCTGGACCAATATTAGCTACCCGGCTAATTTGCAGCAAAATCTAGCCAGTGTTAGCCTCAATTATGCCACTGCATTAGGGCTGGCATTAAGGAACTTAGCGTAATGAGCATTAAGGTCAATTTATTGCCAGAAGCCCGTTTGGTAAAGCTCAAAAACCAAGCGAAAAAAAGAAGCTATTCGGCAATTGCTGGCCTAATTGGCGGTATTATTGGCGCAATAATTATTGTGCTTATAATGCTAAGGGTGTTTTTAGCCAGTACATTCGATCTGGGTACGACTAAAATTAATAGTCTCAATGCCGAGATAAGTAAATCTAAAACTCTCGAACAAAACGCATCAACATTGCAGGCTAATTTGGCGACTTTTTATGCCCTCAATAGTTCTCGTACCCATGTTACCAGAACGTTCTCAAACTTTTTTAGAGCTGTGCCAGATAATGTCGCTATTTCTAGCATTGCTATAGATGGTCCTGGCGTAGTTACAGTTACAGGCACAACTACTAGTTTTGCCGATGTTTCTAAGTTTGCCTATATGCTAGAGCTTTATAATCTGAATTATTTACCTCAGCCAGATTTAGAACGTAAGGCTGTTTTTACCGATGTTAGCATTCTATCTGTCAATAAAGGTACCGTAGAGGGCACGACAAATGTATCATTTACCATGACTTTTAAGGTTAATCAAGAAGTACTTGAGCAATCGGAGAGCAAATAATGCCAAATCAACCACAAAAAACATTAGAGAAAAAACCATTAGTGGTACCTAAGACCGATGTCTCGCAGGATGACGACAAGTCAACCCGCCGCTTTGTGTTTTATATGGTTGCTTTAATTATTTTAATAATCATAATCGGCGGCGGAGTTTTATACTGGCTAGTGGGTGATTACATTAAGCAAACTAATAAAAATAAGGCTCAAGATAAGACCATTGAACTGCTAGAACAAAAGAAGAAAGATTTAGTTCAGTTGAAGCCCAATTACGATAAGATAATTGTGCCAGGTGCTGATGGCAGGTCGCAGGCCGATTTAATATTGAATGCAGTGCCAGATACGGAGGGCTACAAGGAGATAATAGCGATGGTAGAAAGAATGGGTCGGGAATCGGGAGTACTAATACCGTCAGTTACTAAATCTGCTACGGCTACCCCGGGCGATACCACGACCCAAGCCAGCACGACCAGCTCTTATCAGATTGCAGTTAATATTGGCGGCACCTTTACCCAACTACTAGACTTTATCACGAAAACCGAAAAGTCATCGCGGGTCATGAATTTTGTTACACTTAGCATTAGTGGTTCTACGAAATCAGGGGTAATAGCTTCATCGGCGACATTTATGGTTTATTATCAACTACCGGCTAATATTAACTCAACTGAGGCTCACCTTAGCTCGACCAAAAAGGAGAACCAGTGAAACGAAAAAATGTGATAGTCATTATATCTTCAGTTGTTGTTTTTACGATTGCATTAGGGTTAATGTACCGCTTCTTATTCCCACCTACAGCGGATAGCAATATTACATACGTTGTTCCGCATCCCGTACAACCAAACTTCGACGAAAAACAGCTCCTTGTTCTAAATAAAGACGTTATTGATTATACTATAATCATTAAACCACAAACATACTCTCCTAGTAATTTGCAAATTGAAACTATCAAAGCTCTGTCATATGTAGATAAGGATTAGCTATGATTTTGTCTGCTGCTATTGAGCACAAAATAGAACAAATTATTGCCCAGCAAGGCATTTTAGCCCCCCAACAACTTGAGCAGGCTAAAATAGATGCGTTGCAGCAATCTAAAAGCTTGCTACAGCTTTTGGTTGAACGCGGTACCGTCAAAGAAGATGATGCCACTAAGCTGGTTGCAATGAGCTCTAATCTGCCCTTTGTTGATTTATCTAGCATAACAATCCCAAAAGACATTTTGGCGCTTATCCCGCGCGATGTCGCTGAGAGTTTTTCGTCGGTTGCCTTTGGGGTTGTCGATGGCAAATTAAATGTCGCTACATTAGACCCCCAGAACTTGCAAGCCATAGATTTTTTATCTCGAAAAACCAGCTACCCTATTAATGCCTACATGGCATCTAAAACGCAGATTGATAAGTGGCTTAATAGTTATAGCACAGATATATCAGAAGAAGTCGGCGAGGCTTTGGTTGGCGATGAGGAAAGTGATGCCCAGACAACTGCAGATGAGCTTAAGAACTTAGGTAAAGCCGGCTCTAAAAAAATAGAAACAATCGTTCAGGATGCCCCAATTACCCGTGCACTTAATACAATTTTTGAATACGCCATTAATTCCATGGCTTCGGATATACATATTGAGCCACGCGAGAAATCAGTTAATATTAGGTTCCGTATAGATGGAATTTTGCAGGAGGTGATGAGCTTACCAAAAACTACCGAAGCAGCTTTGGTGTCGCGTATTAAAATACTTTCCAATCTCAAAATAGATGAGCACCGTATCCCTCAAGATGGCCAGAGCCAGTACCGCACTGGTGGCAAAACAGTCGATATGCGTATCGCAATTGCCCCAATCACATACGGCGAGCAGATAGTGATACGCTTGCTTGATAAGTCTGAGGGCATCTTTGACATCGATTCGCTTGGCTTTAAAGGGCGTTCTGCTAAGATTTTAAGAAAAGCTATTAGTAGGCCACACGGGATGATTCTATCAACTGGGCCGACCGGGTCTGGTAAGTCCACTACTTTGTATGCCATTATTCAAACTATTAAGAGCGGTAAAATAAATATTGTTACGCTAGAGGATCCAGTAGAGTACAAAATGGACGGCATTAACCAAATGCAAGTTAATAATGCCATCGGGCTGACTTTTGCCAATGGCCTTCGTTCGATATTGCGTCAGGACCCTAATGTCATTATGGTAGGGGAGATTCGTGACCATGAAACCGCCGATTTAGCTGTGCAGTCTTCGCTCACAGGGCATTTAGTGCTTTCTACCTTGCACACTAATGCAGCTGCTGGCGTACTGCCCAGGCTTTTAGATATGGGGATAGAGCCATTTTTGATTGCTAGCACTATTAATGTCGTGATGGGGCAACGCTTAGTTAGAAAAGTCTGCGAAAAGTGCCGCCAGCCGATGCAAGCTACCCAGGCTGCGGTTGATATGATTAATAGGCTAGTTGGCGACTTTTTAGCTAAAGACCAACAGCAGACTAAGGTGGTAGAGGAAGCATTAGGCTATAAGGGTTTGCCAATTTATAGCCAAAACGCTTATACTCTATATAAGGGGGAAGGCTGTAGCAATTGCGACGAAGGCTATAAAGGGCGTATTGGTATCTATGAGATATTTGAGATGAACAAAGATATCGAACAGCTGCTACTAAAAGAAGCCACCACTTCTACCATTCAAGCCCAAGCCCAACGGGATGGTATGCTAACAATGCAACAAGACGGAATATTAAAAGCCCTATCTGGCGTTACTACTATCGAAGAAGTATCAAGAGTATCGGCGGACATTTAAGGAGAATATGGAACAAACTAATCAACAAGCAAATCAACAAGCAAATCAACAAACAACAATCCGAATAGAACCCTTACTAGATGAAGTTTTAAGGCGCGACGCTTCGGACCTTCACTTGCAAGTAGGATTGCCGGCGATGTTGCGTATTGACGGCGCGCTGATTAAGACCGAAAAGTCAGTTGATTTGAAGCAAAGCGATGTAGCGGGCCTACTTCATTCAATCTTAGACGACCAGCAAAAGCAAATTCTAGAGGCTGACTTAGAGCTAGACTTTTCTTTTGCTTATGGCGATTTGGCGCGTTTTAGAGTCAATGCCTTCCACGAAAAGGGCAATCTTGCTATCGCGCTTAGGCTCATACCAACCCAAATACGCACCATCGAAGACTTAGGCTTGCCACAAGTTATTAATACTTTTACAGAATTCCCACGGGGCTTAGTGCTAGTTACTGGCCCAACTGGGTCCGGTAAATCAACCACCCAGGCAGCTATGGTAGACAAAATCAATAATGAAAAAGCCCTGCACATTATTACTATTGAGGACCCTATTGAGTACCAGCACTACCATAAGCAATCAATTATTGTTCAGCGCGAAGTACATTTTGACACTTTGAGTTTTGGGGCCGGACTGCGCTCGGCCCTGCGCGAAGACCCCGATGTAATTCTAATCGGTGAAATGCGCGACCTCGAGACCATCTCGACAGCCGTGACGCTTGCCGAGACCGGCCATTTAGTGCTCGCCACCTTACATACTAATTCCGCCTCGCAGTCAATTGACCGTATGATAGATGTCTTCCCACCTCACCAACAGCAACAAATCCGAATTCAACTTAGCAATGTACTAATGAGTATTATTAGTCAACGATTAATCCCGATGGTAGGTGGTGGTCGGATGGCCGCCGCCGAAATACTAGTTGTCAATTCTGCTGTTCGCAATATCATTCGCGACGCCAAAACTCACCAGATAGATGCTGTTATCCAGACAGGTGCCGAAGTAGGTATGCAAACCATGGACAGCACATTAGTGAGGCTTGTTCACGAGGGCAAAATTACCCATGATGTGGCTAGGGGCTTCGCTGTCAACCTAGAAGAATTCGAACGATTGATGCAAGGGTAGCCAGCAATGATCGATTATATCTACACCGCCAAAGACAATCAGACTGGTCAAATGCGCAAGGGCAAAATTAGCGCCGACAGCAAGCAAGCCGCCGCCGCAGTTTTGCTAGAAAAGTCTTTGTACCCAGTTAAAATTCAAGAGGCTTCCAGTCTTGAACAAATTTGGAAGAAAAATCTTTTTGGTTCTGGTATTAAAGCTAAAGAAAGGGTTATATTTACACGCCAGTTAGCAACCTTAGTAAAGGCCGGCTTGCCGATTACTCAAGCACTCAATACGGCAACTCAGCAAGTTAACAATCCTAAATTCAAAACAACTCTCTTTAAGATCAGCGCTAGCGTTGAGGGTGGGCAGAGCTTGGCTAACTCCTTTGGGCAGTACCCAGAGTTATTTAACCATATTTTTATCAGCCTAGTAGATGCCGGCGAGCAGTCCGGTACCCTCGATGAATCATTGCAGCGTCTTGCCGACCAGCAAGAGAAAGAACAGCAGATACTGGGGAAGGTGCGTGGCGCGCTGATATACCCCATGATAGTATTCGCTGTCATTATTGGCGTGGTGATATTTATGGTTACGACCGTCCTGCCTCAAGTCGCCACGCTCTACAAAGAGCTTGGGCAAAAGCTACCATTGATGACCTCAGTACTACTAGTGGTATCTAACTTTATGATTACGTACTGGTATGTATTTTTACTTTTATTGGTAGCTTTGGTCTTTGGTACCAGGGCTTATATTAGGACTCCACAAGGTCGTAAACATTTTGATAGGCTGAAGCTTAACCTTCCGCTGATTAGCCCACTACTCAAAAAGGTCTATGCCGCACGCTTTACTCGTACACTAGCCTCACTGGTTAATAGTGGGGTGCCATTATTGCAATCTTTGCAGATAGCTGGCGAGGCGGTCGATAACGTAGTTGTACAGGCTGTGATAGATAAAGCCACCGAAAAGGTCCGCACCGGCGAATCGTTATCTTCGGCACTAACAGGACACGACGAAATTCTAACGCTTGTACCGCAGATGATTGATGTCGGTGAGCAGTCTGGTAGCCTGGGTGCGATGCTCGAAAAGATCGCTAGCTTTTTCGAAGACGAGGTTGACCAGACCGTTAAGAACCTATCGGGTATCATTGAGCCGGTGATGATAGTCTTTTTGGGCTTGGTGGTGATGTTTATTGTGATTGCGGTACTATACCCAATATACGGGCTGGTAACAGTTGTTGGTGGCGACACAGGTGGAGGCGCGTCGGGTGGAGCCGGTAACATACCAGACACTACCGGTAAGTAGCTTCGCCTTAGTAGGGCATATTTAAAACTATCTACAAACTACCCTAAAGGCACCATAATTATTCCTACCCAAAAACTATTGACGCTTATGCTAATAGTCGGTATTATTAAGCATAAGGGGAAATCATAGTAACTAAAATTTATAAATAACGGAGGAATAATGTTAAAAGTATCAAAAGGAAAAGTAAGTAGTAAAATTCAGCGAGGCTTCACCATCATCGAAGTCATCATTGTGTTGGTTATCGCGGCCATTATTATGCTAATAGTATTCTTGGTGGTTCCGCAGTTGCAGAGAACGCAGCGCAATAGCAGGAGACAGTCTGATGCCCGTAGGGTTTTAGCAGCTGC
>SICO01000024.1 GCA_009691435.1 Candidatus Saccharimonadota bacterium
ATAATTTCTGCGCCCTCATCAGAAGCAGCGACACAAATTAGCTCATCTGGTAGGTCAGTTATAATCCAGTGGTTAGATTGGAACACCACTGCTTCCCTTTGGCCAGCCATAACCTTGTTACGACGGATTGCAACTATCGAGAAGGGGCCCTTGCGTAAGTTTTTAAATTGTTTATGTAACTCTGCACCATAGGCGTAACCAATAATCTGACAGCCCAAGCAAATACCGACTATTGGCTTATGAGATTCTAAGACTAATTGAATTTGGTCTTCATAAAGATGCGAGAACCGCTTTAGCGAGCGCTTCCGCCCCTCAAACAAAATACCACCACCAGAGAGTACAATGACATCGTACGGGTCGGTGTTATAGCCTTTGACTTGATCGTATTTAATAATGGTCAAGACGTGGCTTTTTAGTAAACTAGAAAGCCTTTTTTTATAGTATGTATCGTTATTTATTAATAGAACTTTCACAATTTATAACTCAAAAATATTTAAATAATATTAGGCAAGAATAGCACAGAACAGCTTTATTACAATAGTTTTGTACTCAAGCCCCAACTTTATCCTTCTTGCGCTTCTTGGGGACATGATTCTCAACATACTCAATGATTTTACCGGCAATATTATGCTTAGTTACCTCTTCAATAGCGGCGAGCATTGGGAATGCATTTACTTCCATAACTAACGGGCCTCTTTCGGCTTGCAGTAAATCTACGCCAGCTATATCTAAATTCATAGCCTTGGCCGCCTCTAGCGCCATTTGGCGTTCGGGGCGAGTAAGCTTAATAGGCACACCGTGCCCGCCTAGGTAGATATTTGACCGGAACTCCCCTTCTGGAGCTTGGCGTTTCATAGCGCCCACGATTTTACCGCCAACTATAAAAACCCTAACATCTGTACCGCTTGATTCCTCAATGAACTCCTGGATTAAGATGTTCACTTTTTGCGAATAAAATGCCTGGATAATAGCCTTGGCGGCACTTCTAGTCTCAGCTAGCATTACCCCCATACCCTGACTACCACGCGCTACTTTTACAATTAGTGGCGCACCGCCCACCATTGCTATTACCTCATCGGTAGAATCGGTACTATTTGCCACCACAGTTTTAGGAATATCTATATCGTGCCTAGCGAGTAGCTGCATGCTTCTTAACTTATCCCGGGTCCTAATAAATGCCAATGAGCCGGTGGTAGAGAATACATTCATCATCTCAAATTGGCGAATAATAGCACTACCATAAGACTGGCTAGATATTGAGATACGAGGGATTACTGCATCAATCCCCTCTAAGGGTTTGCCAGCATAGTACACTTGAGGCTTACTCTTTACGACATTACAATAGCACTTTGTATAATCCACAATCTTAGCTTGGTGCCCACGCTCTAAGGCTGCCCCTAAGAGGCGCTCTGAGCCATTTTTGCGATTAGACCTTGAGAGAATTACTATTTTCATGAGTGCCTGCTTTCTATTATCTTATGCTTTAATTTTAATTGATAAATACAATAAAATATAGCTTATTGTTTAACCCAGTAATTTTACATATTCAATCTACCCCTAGTCAAGTCTTTTATCGATCGGGGGTGGAGTAAAATTAATAAACTAAAAATTTTAATGAAGCGTCTATCTTTTTGCCTTGCCAACATTCACATAACTAACTAGCAGCCAAACTATCAGGCCAGCAAGCGCCCAGTAGCGTAAATCATAAGCAATGGCGGCTAGGTTATGGTCGGTAACAAGCAAGGTAAGGCTATTGGCGCTTAAGCTAGCTAAAACATAGCCTAGTATTGCTACGGCCGACAGGCCCCCGGCGATTGTTGCTTTAATTTTACTTTTTGGCCACCTAGCGTCTCGGACATTTCTGCCAGCGACGCAGGCTAAGACACAAATAGCCAACAAAATTATTGCGATATTGGGCTGGCTCAAAAAGCTAGCTCTTGGAGACAATAACTTCTCAATAGGCTGGCTAAGTTCTAGCCCAGCCAGAATACCAACTAATGTTCCTATCACAAGCCGTTGGGCCTTTTCTTCGCCAAGCATAAAACAAGCTACTATGCAGCTTGCGATTGTACTAAAGAAAATTATATCAAAGCCTAAATTCATATCATTATTCTTATGACTAGTATATTACTTTACTAGCTGTATTGTAAAATTACCAAAATTTATGCTTTTTGCTAGACTTATTAAATTCTTCTAAGAGTTCTTTCTGCTTGCCTGTCAGCTTGGCGGGTATCAAAATCTCGGTAATTACAATATGGTCTCCGTACCTCTCAGAGTTCACTATCGGCATACCCTTGCCAGATAGCTTGAAAACTTTATTCGGTTGAGTACCTGCCGGGATTTTGAGAGTAGTTTTGCCGCTGATTGTCTCCACCGAGTAATCAACGCCTAGTGCTGCATCAACCATATCAATACTTATTTTTGAAATAATATTATTACCATCACGCTCAAAACGACTATCGGGCCTGACCTGAACTCGGATGTACAAATCTCCGCGCATACCCTGCTGGTTGATTTCGCCTTTACCTTCAAGCTTAATAGCCTGCCCATTATCAATCCCTGCTGGGATTTTTATTTTGACATCCTCTTGCTTGCGACCTCCCGATTTATGGTCGGCAATACGCAGACTGATTTCTTTAGTAGCCCCCTTGATGGCATCTACAAAATCAATCGTTATGGCTATCTCAACATCACGTGTTCGATTTTGCTGACCTCGAAAAAACAAATCAAAAATATCGTTTATTCCGCCGCCACCACCAAAATCAAATCTAATTTCATTAGGGTCAAAACCTTGACCGCTCTGAAACCCGCCAAAAGGGTTACCGCCACCATACCCTCCCCCTGCCTGATCGGCACCAGCAGAATGCCCGAATTGATCATAGGTTTGGCGTTTATTGGTATCCTTTAAAACCTCATAGGCTTCATTGGCTTCTTTGAATTTAGCCTCACTACCTCCACGGTCAGGATGCAATTCAATAGCCTTTTTACGAAAAGCTTTTTTAATTTCGCCTTGCGTGGCACCTTTTGAGATACCAAGCACTTGATAGTAGTCCCGCTTATCCACCTACTTATTTGCCTCATTATAGCTCTTAATAATATCTTCCTTGCTGTAAGTCACAGTATTATCAACGTTGGCAACAATCGCTCTATTAAGTTTACTACGGTAGGCAACATAAGTTATTTTGTGCCCACGCTCCTTTACTATCCTAAGTGCTGGTATGACATCGGAGTCGGAGCTGACAATTACAAAATGGAGGCTCTGATGCTGATAAGCAGCCTGTACCATATCTACCGCTATTCTTACATCTACGCCCTTTTCTTGAAATACAATATTCTCGCCACGCTTACGTGCTTTCAAATTACCAGCTGTCACAAATTCAATCTTTTGCTTTTTAAGCCAGGCTCGCCAGACACTACTTTGTTCAATCATTTTTTTTGATTGCGCCAATACTTCTTCGCCCATAGACGATATGACATGCAATTTGGTCCCATAATAACGCACGTTAACAGGCCTCTGATTATCTTTAACGGCTGCTAAAAAAAGAGTAATTAAATCAATCTTATGGAGTTCGGTGCGTTCCTTAATAAGACCTTCTCGCGTCAAAATATCAACGAGTTGATAAAACAAGTTTTCTCCGTCTATGTAGATATTGGCAGGAGTTTTCAATGTCTATCTAAGCTTTCTACTTACTATCTGGCCCATCAACTACTTCACCTTCTTCGGCCTCTTTGTCTTTTGCATCGGTCTTCTTGCTATTTGTTTTGCCAGCTTCTTCCTCGTTTTTATCGCTATCGGCAGAGTCTTCGGGCTTTTGATCTTTTTGATCTGCCTGATCTTTATACATCTGCTCGCCAATTTTCATGAGTTTGGTATTCAAATCGTCTGTCAGCTTCGTGAGCTCATCGATATCTTCGGTGTCTTTCCTTTCTTTAAGCGCCGCGACGGCTTCAGTGACAGGCTTCTTATCATCTTCACTTACCTTATCGCTAGCATCAACAAGAGTTTTTTCGGCGGTATAGATAAGTGTATCGGCGTGGTTACGAGCCTCAACCATAGCTTTAGTTTTCTTATCATCTTCGGCGTGTGTCTCGGCATCTTCTTGCATCTTTTTGATTTCATCGTCAGATAAGCTTCCGCCGCCAGTAATAGTAATTTTCTGCTCTTTGTTGGTGGCCTTATCTTTGGCACTAACATTTACAATACCGTTGGCGTCGATATTAAAGCTAACTTCGATTTGTGGAACTCCGCGAGGCGATGGTGGGATACCATCTAAAACGAACCTACCGAGCGATTTGTTGTCGTTGGCCATTTCGCGGTCACCCTGCAAAACATTGATCTCAACGCTGGTCTGGTTATCTGCAGCAGTGCTAAAGACCTGACTTTTACTGGTAGGTACCGTGGTATTGCGCTCAATAAGCTTGGTACTAACCTCGCCTAGAGTTTCAATGCCAAGACTAAGTGGTGTAACATCTAATAGTAAAACATCTTTAACATCACCACCCAATACTCCACCCTGGATTGCTGCTCCGGTGGCAACTACTTCATCGGGGTTGACTCCTTGAAGGGGCTTTTTACCAAAAAACTCTTCAACTTTCTTTTGCACTAGGGGCATTCGAGTCATTCCACCGACTAAAATTATTTCGTTGACATCCTCTTTTTTGATTCCGGCATCCTTAAGTGCAGATTCGCAGGGCTTTAAGGTTTTTTCAACTAGTTCCATTACGAGCTTCTCAAAGTCGGCTCGGCCAAGAGTCATATCTAAGTGTTTTGGACCTTCTGCATCGGCTGTAATGAAGGGAATATTAACACTAGTTTGGTTAGTCGAGGAGAGCTCAATTTTGGCTTTTTCGGCAGCCTCTTTGAGCCTTTGCATGGCGGCTTTATCGGCCTTCAGGTCAATACCTTGATCCTTTTTAAACTCAGCAATGAGGTGATTGATGAGTAGCAAATCAAAATCATCACCGCCAAGGTGGGTATCGCCGTTAGTGCTTTTAACTTCAAATACTCCATCGCCTAGCTCTAGGACCGAAACATCAAAAGTACCACCACCGAGGTCATACACTACAACCTTTTCTTCTTTTTTCTTGTCTAAGCCATAAGCTAAGGCGGCGGCTGTTGGCTCGTTGATAATACGCTTTACCTCAAGTCCAGCGATTTTACCAGCATCCTTGGTGGCTTGGCGTTGAGCGTCATTAAAATATGCCGGAACAGTAATAACCGCTTCGGTTACAGGCTGGCCGAGAAACTTCTCGGCGTCAGCCTTGAGCTTAGATAGTATCATTGCAGACACTTCTTCTGGAGTGTAGTCCTTATCGCCAATCTTAACTTTGACGTGGCCATCGGCTTTGAGTATCTGATACGGCATTAGGTCGATATCGCGCTTCACCTCTTCATCGTCGATAGTACGTCCAATAAGTCTTTTGACGCTAAAGATGGTGTTGTCGGGGTTAACAACAGCTTGACGTTTTGCAGTTTGGCCCACTAAACGCTCGCCATTTTTATTGACAGCTACAATACTTGGTGTGGTGCGTCCGCCTTCGGCGTTAGCAATTATTGTTGCTTCTCCGCCTTCCATTACGGCCATTGCTGAGTTTGTTGTTCCTAAGTCGATTCCAATTATTTTTCCCATTTTTTAGTTCTCCTTCTTTTTTAAGTATTTAAGTTATTAGTTGCTTGGTTGGTTCCGCCACTTACTTTAACGCGAGCCGGGCGGACGACTCTATCTCCTATCTGGTAGCCCGGCGTAATCACTTCGGTAATGATTCCCTCCGGCTTACCAGATTGGACATGCTCGACTGCTTCGTGAATATTATGATCAAATGCTTGGTTAATTGGGTTGAGCTTTTGGATACCCAGCTCATCTAGCTTTTGGGTTAGTTGCTGACCAACATAAACCATTCCCTGAGCCCAGGAATTACCTTCGAGCTCGGCCGGTAAATGCGTGGCAGCCAAATCAAAATTGTCTAATGCTGGCAATATTTCGCTCAAAACCATTGCCTTGGCACGAAGCATCGTTGCCATTTGCTCCTCGTTTTGGCGCTTCTTGAAGTTTTCAAATTCAGCCTGAAGCCGTTGCAAAGCGTCAGTTAACTCGCCAATACTTTGCTTGTGTTGTGGCTTTTGGCTATTCTTATTATTCTTTGGTTTAGTAGGTTTAATGTTTTGCTTCATTGTTTTATGATTTTACTAGTTAAATGCAGACTGCAAGGCTTTGCTCGTACCATCTACAAGGTTTAAAACCTTCTCGTAGCTCTGCCGGGTTGGCCCAACGATACCGATATAGCTTTGGTCGGAATATGGGCTCGAGAAGCGATTGATGATCATGGTCAAGCCGCTGGCCTTTGCAATAGGGTTTTCCTGGCCAATATAGACTTGCATCTTATCAATGTTGGCGCTAGCCAGCCAGCCTTGCATTGAGTCTAAAAACCGAGCCGCCTCACCAACCTGCGAAATATCCATGAATTCTGGCTGACTAAAAAGCTGGCTCATACCATGGAAGTAGACCGAATCGCTAAGTGTAGCGAAAGCCATATTACCAGTCATATCGCTTAGAGTCTCGGCTGCCATCTTGATAGCGCCATCGGTTCTGTCCTTAAGGCTATCAACTCTTTTAGAGATGGTTTGAGCACTGCGACCAGAAAGTGATGAATGTTTAGAGATTTCATTTACAAACTGACGGTACCCTACATCTGTTGGAACGCGGCCAGCCGAGACATGAGGTTGGTATATAAAGCCAACATCCTCTAGGGCCGACATTTCGGCCCGAATAGTGGCTGAACTCAAACCAAAATGATTGGCCAGCTCTCGAGAGCTAACTGGTTCGGCACTATCAGCATAAAGCCGAACTATCTCAGCTAAAATGTTACTTTGTCGCTTAGTTATGGTATTCATTGTTGTTTTAATAGTAATACAAGGTTTATTGGCAGTCAACACCTTAGAGTGCTAACATACCTACTATTGTACAAAAATTAGCACTCGTCTGTCAAGAGTGCTAATTGAAGTTTTTTAACTAAACTTCTCTAAGGCACGATTACCAGTCCGACATTAACTGCCATAAATACTTGGCTAATTTTATTGCCAGCATCTAGGGTAAAGGCGACAAAATACATATTGCTAGCAGTCCCAAATATGCTTGCACTGGCTAGATAGGTTTTATAAGAGCCTGTTTTATAGCTATGGATTTCGTCAGCAGCAGGGTTAAAATCCCACGGGCTAGTACCCCCATTTAAATACTTCATATCTGTAATAGCTTGGGCTTTAGTAACAGTAGTCTGATATTCTGAAGCGGCCATCACTACCTTGACTGAATCTGCCATATAGTCAGATAGCCCAGAATAATTTTTGGCAGGTACATCTTTAATAATCTGTGCTTTGGTTTGGGCGGCAGTCAGCTGTGTAGATAGCGGATCGACCACCACCACTGTTGCCTTAGAGGCCTCTTCCTTTAATTTATCAATTTGCTGTTGTAGTTCCTCTATCTTCGAGTCCTGTTGCTTCTTTTGAGCGTTAGCTTTGCTGTTCATAAAGTACCAAGTAGCGCCAACTCCGCCAACTAGAGCTACAATTAAAACAATAATAGCAACCACAGAACCCTTGCCTTTTTTACCCTTGACTGCTGGTTTTTTGGCTGATTCTTGAGATTTATCCTCTGCTGCATCCATTGCGTACTCCTTGTTGATATAATTATAAGCAGTATAGCATAGCTAGTAGGCAAACTTGAGGGCGTTTTATTTGGGCGCTCTACTCTACTATGACTACACCCTTAAAAGTATAAGGGTTAAGATTGTCATGATAGGTGTAGGTACCAGCTTTTTCAAAAATCATGCTATAGACATCATTAGTGCCGAGGGGTTCAGGAGCATATAAATCTGGGAAGCTGGAGTGGGTTGGGTGCGGATCGGAAGCTATTTGGTGCGGATTGCTATCGATATTAACCCAAGCTACACTTGCCCCAGCCTTAATCATGACAGTTGCAGGCTCAAACCCATCGGCAGTAA
>SICO01000002.1 GCA_009691435.1 Candidatus Saccharimonadota bacterium
GCCCATAATTTATTGGTACAAGTATTTTTTTGTTCACTAGAAATTAGTTCGGTCTATTCTGGGCTTAGTTGTGCCCTTTGGTGCAT
The DNA here is from genome assembly GCA_009691435.1 of Candidatus Saccharimonadota bacterium. Lineage (GTDB taxonomy): Bacteria > Patescibacteriota > Saccharimonadia > CAILAD01 > BJGX01 > SICB01. Next base: position 87 of record SICO01000002.1, read on the forward strand.
AGCCTTAAAAGGCACAGCAGTGCGTTGTTGAGGCTAATAACCTCCATATGGTTGGCATATAAGTAAACGCACGTTTAAACCTCCTAGGGCATTGCTAGCAATCTAGAACCAACAGAATCTTTTAGCTACATGCCCCTACAGATCAATAACTATCAAAAAAAGACCATATGGCTCTCTGCGAGCCGTTGGTCTTTTTTTGGTGGAGCTGGTGGGAATCGCACCCACGTCCGCTAAACTTTTATAACATGATATCTACGAGTGTAGTTGGCCTAAATTTGTTTAACAAGCTCTTAGGCCATAAAAGCCAGCCTAAATAACCTTAGCACTTGCTTGCTAATTGTAGTCTTATTCAACACCTAGCAAGAAATGTTGCTGCAACCTGATAAATGACGCCGATAACCCCCTATCAGGTATCAAGGGATCGACGGCTAATGACAATTAAGCAAAAGCTGGTGCGAACTTTGGTGCAAAAGCATTACTAATTCGCGATACAAACGATTTTGCATTTGTAGTTTTTTGAGAACAGCTAACGTGTATTCTCAAACCGACTCGCAATCATATTTCAAGATTCAACGTCGAAGCTTGTCAGCCCCATAACAAGAAACTATACCATAAAAAGGACAATTACGCTAGTACTTCTATGGCACCTGTTACCTTATAATTAACTACCAAGTAGCTTATGCTTTTTGAGCATTATAAACTGATAAATGCCATATGCACCGACTAGCCCACCAGCGATAATCATTACTGAGGCTGGACTTATTAAATCGGCGGTAATACCCGCTAAAAGCACCGGCAGAGTTGCCGCAAGGTTCATCATCATGTTCAGTGTACCAAATATCTTACCCCGCTCATCATCACTAGAATGAACCTGTAAAAGTGTCTGCGCCGAAACGCCAACCATGGCATTAGCAAGGCCTAGCCCGAAAGCTAAAATTACGACGATATAAGTATAGGTAGCTAGGCTACTGAAGTTTTTTGCAATACCGATACCAAGCAACGATACAGTTGCAATTAGAATACCAAAATTAATTAACTGCACCTTACGAACATTGCGAAGTAGCTGCCCCACTAGCACCGAGCCAATAATCAACCCTAGGGCGACTGGCAATATCAACTTATAGCTAACACTTGCTAGGCTCTGCCCAAATAATAAGATTGCCAACCCAGGTGCTACGACAGCTATAATGCAAATTATCATTTGCCCAATGGTCAAGTTGACTATTGGGATCAACAAAGCTGGAGTTTTAATTATTTTGGTAGTAGTCTGGCGAATCATTACGAAAACATCACGATTAATGTTCCTAATATTTAGCCCTTTCTGGCTAGCCTGTAGCTTTGGCAGCCCAAGGCTTAGTAGTGCGGAAATAGCAAAGGCCACCGCCGTAACCCAATACACGGAGTTAGTGCCCCAGGTGGAAATAATTGGTCCGGCCAAGCTATACCCAAGTATAAATGAGCTATACAGCGTGAATAAGAACAGCGAGTTAGCAACAACCAACTGCTTTTTATTGACCAGCTTAGGTAGTGCAGCCGCTTCTGCTGGGGTAAAAAACTGTGAAAAAATCGAGATAGCAAAGACTAGTAGATAGACTAGTATTAGATTACTTTCAAAAAGTAAAAAACCCAAGACTAGAATTGCCCGAGCAACATTTGTTATGACCAAAACCTTCTTACGATCTAAGTAATCAACATATGCCCCAGCTAACACCGCGAAGACAACTGCTGGTATGGCAAATGATAAAATCAATAAACTAACCGCTATATTGGCATACTCAGTGTTAGCTGAAAGCTCAAAAACTCTAATAATAAGCGCAAAATTTAATAAATTAGCAGCCAGTTGCGAAAACAATTGAGCTAACCAGTTTTTAAGAAAATTGCGATTGGTTAAAACACTCTTATACATGGTTTATGATTTATACTGCATGATTATTATTGGCACGGGTTGCTTTGTCATATGCGACCGATGTCCGCATATAGTATATTAGCAGTTTATGGCTACCTGAACCAAATTTACAAAAATATTATTTACTAGGCTGGCGCCTTAGTTGGCTTGCAACGCCAGTAGAAAATATAGAATTTATACTTATTTTAGTGCGTCAAAACAAATTTAATGACATAATAGACTAGATTAGTTTATGAAAAAACTCTACACCATCAATGTAATATCCGATAGTGCGTTCACCGTTCAGGGCCATGGCGTGCATACCGCTTATACCGAACATCTCGCTGGACTCAAGAAATACTCACCAGCATTTGAGGTGCACACCAACCAAAAAAATTTCCATGCCGACATCGTACATATTCATACAGTAGGATTCTATGGGCTTAGATTCCTACTATCTCGTGGGGGTTTAAAATTTGTTTCAGCGCATGTTGTGCCAGATTCATTTATAGGAAGTTTGGTAGGGGCAAAGCTTTGGTACCCTCTAGCTAAATGGTACCTTAGATGGTTCTATAACCATGCTGATGGCGTCTTTGCAGTCAGCCACGAAGTAGCTGGCCAGCTTAAGCAATTACGGGTCACTAAGCCAACCTATGTTGTGCCCAATATGATCGAGACTGCGGAGTTTGCTAATTCGACTGATAAAAAAGCCAGCGCTAGGAGAGATTTAAAGATAGGAAAAGATAAGTTTGTGGTGGTTTGTAGCGGCCAAGTACAGCCGCGCAAACGAGTCGATAGCTTTATGGCCTGTGCTAAAAATCTCCCCGAGATAGAATTTATTTGGGTGGGTGGCATCCCCTTCAAGCGGGCGGCGGCAAACTACAAGGAAATGCAAAGACTAATGGATACTGCTCCGCCAAATGTCCACTTTACAGGAGTCATAGAACACAAGGATGTTATTGCCTACTACCTAGCCTCTGATATGTTCTTCTTGCCATCCGAACAAGAAACCTTTGGTATAGTAATAATTGAAGGTGCGGCGGCTGATTTGCCAGTACTGCTCCGCGATAACGAGCAGTATCATATCACTTTCAAAGATTGGTACGAGAAGGCCTCCAGCGACCAGGGCTTTACTGATATCATTAAAAAGTTATCTACTGATAAAAATTACTACCTAAGGGCCCAAACGAAAGCCAAAAACATTGTTAAGGCCTATGATACTAAAAATGTAATGCTTGAAATTAACAAAATCTATCTAGAATATCTGGAACAAACAAAATGAAAATTGGATTTTTTACAGACCGCTATTACCCGCAAGTAGATGGTGTCGCTGTTTCGGTCGAGCTGTTTGCTAAGGAACTCATAAAACTTGGCCATGAGGTGGTAATCTTTGCACCACAGTCGGCGGATAAGAAACAAGTTGATCCGCCGTACGTCATACGGTTTCGCTCGTTCCCTAGCATTTGGTATGAGGATCACCGCGATACCATGCCGTTCACCCCGTCGACTATAAAAAGAGTCCATGAACAAAATCTAGATATTGCCCATATCCATACTCCCGCCCAAATAGGCGTGCTAGGGATGCGAGTTGCTAAAGAAAGTGGGATACCAATGGTAGCAACTCACCATTGTGATATTGAACAATACGTAAGGGTTTATAAAAAAATGCTAATAGGGGTTTTGGTGGGCATTTTAATTGCGCCGGCCCTAGCAAAATCAACTGATTCATACAAAGAGCTTTTGCCATATCTAAAGCCACAAAAATCTATTAAGGTCTGGAATCATAAGCTGATTCTAGAAAGTGTAGGGATCTTTTATCATCACTGCAATGCTGTTATTGCCCCATCTGTCAAAATGGTTAATTCACTCAAGGACTACGACACAATTAATAATGTCTATCTCCTGCCAACTGGCGTGGACTTCAAAGCGACCCAAATAAAAACCGATTTTAACCCAAAACAATATTACCAAATAGACGATAATTGTCCCCTCCTGCTTTTTGTTGGTCGGCTCGGTAAAGAAAAAAATGTCCAATTAATTATCCGTAGCATGCCAAAAATCCTCGAGAGAAGTCCTAGTACTAAGTTATTAATAGTTGGCGATGGTCCTTACGCCCAGGAGCTAAGTGAGCTAGCTGAGTCCACTGGAGCTAGCCCGAGCATTATATTTACAGGCATGCTGGATAGAGCCCGAACCCTGGCCTGCTTTAAGGCTGGTGACATTTTTTGCTTCGCTTCCCTAACTGATACCCAAGGGTTGGTGCTCAATGAAGCCGCCGCCGTAGCTAAGCCGATGGTCTTTGTGGACCCTGCCATATCCGCCCTAGCAACAGATAAAGTTACTGGCATACTAGCAAATGCTTCTGCCTCAAGCTTTAGTAGTGCTTGCATCAAACTCATTAATAACAAAGCTCTGGCTGAAACTTATGGCAAAAAAGCCAAAAGTTTAGCTCTAACCATGACTATTGCCAAACAAGCCAAAAAACTCCTCAAAATATACCTTGATATAGTTTGAGTAATATAGCAATCGACCTAAAAGCTTGCTAACATAAGAGGTATGAGCCCAACAGCAAAACAAGCCCAGCCATCTAATAATTTCCATCAAAATATAAAACATACCAGCAAGTCAACCAAAGTTGCCTTTGACGATTCCTTTATTGATTATGTAGCCTGCCAAATAAAGACCGAGGGAGCAAACCCCGATGACGCCTGGCAATGCAAGGCCGTTATACTAGATGTTGAAGGGGTAGAGACAGAAATTAGGCGTGATTACATCTTTGATGAATACGTAATAATTTCGCCCGGACGAGGTAAGAGACCATATGATACTCACAAAAACCGGCATCCCTTAATAGAGACTGCCGATAGCCCCAGACTTGATAAAGAAAAAGAGGTATCTAGCATCAAAAGTGGAGGTGACTGGCTGGTGAAGGTTGTCAAAAACCACTTTCCGGCGTTAACTATGGAAAATCCTAAAGCTCACGGTCGACAAGAAATAGTAATAGATACGCCACGAGCCAATACTCCATTTGCTATGCTTTCTGTGGCACAAATTGAGCGGGTTTTAAAAGTTTATCAGATGCGGACTACAGAACTACTACGCCAAAAAGGCATTGCATATGTGCTTGTTTTTCGTAATGATGGCTTTGAAGCTGGGGCTAGTTTAGCACATGCTCATAGCCAAATTTTTGCCCTGCCAATTATTCCTAAGAGATTTGTCGAACACTCTAAACATATCGAAGAATATTTTATAGATAAGAAAAAAGAGCCAATTGAAGATATTATTGCCTTTGAGAGAGAGAAAAAAAAGCGCGTTATTGCCGAAGATGAACACTTCATCGTTATCTGCCCCTATGCTTCGCAGTACCCTTTTGAAACTTGGCTGATCCCTAAAAAACATACTATTAACTTTAACCAGCTCAATGGATCCCAGCTAGAGTCCTGTGCCCAACAACTCAAACACCTGACTCAAAAACTAACTAGCGCTCAAATTAGTTATAATTTTTTTATTGAGAATGGCAGTAGCCCCCACAATCGTTGCATTATAAAGCTCTACGGCCGGAGTAGCATCTGGGGTGGGTTTGAGGTTGCTACGGGCATGGTTATTAACACTGTACCCCCAGAATCGGCTGCACGCTGGTACCGTGAGGGGCTTAAGTAACCAAAAACTTTTTATAGTTGTTATGCTTGCTTTTCGCTTTTTGTTTGTATAATATGGTTATAAACAAGGGGGTTGCAATGCTAGCTAAGGTAAATACTATTACTAATATCGGTCTTGATAGTCAATTAATTGAAGTTGAGGCCGATATGAGCAATGGCCTGCCGGGATTTATTGTGGTGGGGCTTGCCAATAAGGCTGTTGATGAAGCTAAGGAGCGCGTTCGTTCGGCAATTAAGAACTCTGGGCTGAACCTTCCGCCAAGAAAAATAACACTCAATCTAGCTCCTGCTGATTTGCCTAAAAATGGCTCTGGTTTTGACTTAGCAATGGCCATAAGCCTGCTGGTAGCAAGTAAGCAGATTGAGCCAATTGCTCAATCTTCAGCTTTTCTAGGTGAACTCGGGCTAGACGGAACTATGCGAGCTGTTCCTGGAGCACTAGGAGCTGCTCAAGCCTGCAGACACAATAAAATTACAGATTTATACATATCATCTGCCGTTGCTAGCCAGGCCGCGCTAGTAAAAGGCATCAACATCTACCCAGTTGATTCACTCAATAATCTGTATAAGCACCTAATTAATGAAAAGCCCATTGCCCCACTACCACCAACGCCAATCAAGGCCATACAGCCCACGGCGGAGGTAGATTTCAATGAAGTCTACGGGCAAGAGCAAGCCAAACGAGCCATTGAGATTGCCGCCAGCGGGAATCATAATATTCTGCTAAGTGGCCCGCCAGGATCTGGTAAATCGATGCTAGCTAAGTCGTTAGTTGGGCTATTGCCAGCACCAAGCTACGAGGAATCACTTGAAATCACTAAAATTCATAGCTTAATAGGACAAAATAGTGGTGGCATTATCTCTACCAGGCCGTATCGCCATCCTCACCATACCGCCAGCAATATAGCCCTAATTGGCGGTGGGCAGTGGCCAAAACCAGGTGAAATTAGCCTGGCCCATAGGGGTGTGCTGTTCCTAGATGAACTCCCCGAATTCGCCCGCAATGTTTTAGAGGTATTAAGACAGCCTCTCGAGGAAGGTTCTGTAACGATTGCCAGGGCAGCATCATCGCAAAGCTATCCAGCCCGTTTTTTGTTAGTAGCAGCTCAAAATCCCTGCCCTTGTGGTTATGCTGGCGACCAAGACGCTATCTGTAGCTGCTCACCATCCCAAATCCAAAAATATAGCAATAAAGTCTCTGGGCCATTACTAGATAGGCTAGATTTAATTGTGAATGTCGGTAGAGTAAAAAAAGCCCAGCTAATCGACACTAAAACTTACGAATCTACCGGCCAAGTTCGCCAGAGGGTTATTAAGGCGCGGGTTATTCAGGAACAAAGATTTGCCAAAGAAGCTATTAAAACAAATAATGAAATGAATAATAAACAAATTAAAAAATACTGTGCCCTCGAAGCTGATGCTAAATTATTGCTAGAGCAAGCCCTAACGAATCTCAAGCTTTCTGCCAGAGCCTACATGAGAGTTCTAAAGGTCAGCCGTACTATTGCCGACATTGAAGCAGCAATTAGTATCAAGCCTCACCATATCGCTGAAGCGCTACAATATAGGATCTAAATTTTAATATTAATTAAGCCGTAAAACGAATTAGAAATATTTTGGTTCGACATGAGCATCATCAGCACCACAAAAATACCAATAATCATTACCAATAAAAATAAGCTATATTTTACATCCGATAATACTGCACTATTGCTGTATTTTTTGTCTGGCATAGCTACTGGTTTTGTTTTTGGCTCATCCTTAACGGTAGCCATTGCTGTTGCTGTCTCATGATTTGCTGTCTCTAAAGTGTTAGTTGTAGTTTTTACTACACCGCTACTTTGATGTCGTTTGTTTCTTTTTTTCTTATGCTTTTTACGCTTTGACATAATCATCTCTCCTTTGTATTAATAATATAGTAATCCTATAATCAAAAGTTGCCAAGTTCCCTACCTTAAACGTATAATGTTTTTTAAGAAAGGGGCGTATGGAATTTATATTATTTTTAGTACTAACCATAACTATTGGCCTGGCTGGCTATACCTTTTGGCAACAGCTTAGCTTACAGAAAAAATATGGCCAATTCTTAAAAGGGGCCGAGGCTAAAGGCATTGAGACTGCCATAAAAAATTATTCTAAGGATGTTGATAAAGCTCTATCCCAAATAGATGAGCTAGCTGGCTTTGCTGCTAAAATGCACAAAACCCAACAGCTTGCGATATCAAAAATCGGGCTGGTACGATTCAATCCGTTTGGTGACACCGGCGGGGATCAAAGCTTTTGCATTGCCCTACTAGACCACACCGATAGCGGGATTGTTATATCCGCCATCCATGCCAGATCTGGCACCAGGGTTTATGCTAAGGATATTATAGAGAGCAAGTCCCCCCACAATTTATCAAAGGAAGAAAATAAGGCAATCCTAGAAGCTGCCAAACTAAAAAGCAAATGATGATAGATAAGACAAAAAAGGGACATATCTCAGATTTAGTAGGTTTTTCGGGGTTTTATATTGGCACCGAAGTTATTGCCACTGGCGATATTAAAAGCGAAGAAGATATATTTATTGACGGCAGCTACAAAGGCACTGTCAAAACTGCTGGAGCTGTTGAAATAGGCAAAAACGCTAATGTCATCGGCAGTATCGAGGCTCGCTCAATAACCATAGAAGGTCAAGTCAAGGGTGCTATTATAGCGCTAGATGATATTACGGTGGCGAGTTGCGGTGAACTAACCGGTAGTGCTGAAGGTAAAAATATCAATATAGATTTAGGTGCTTTAGTAAAAGCCCGGATTACTTCAGGTAGAAATGTATAAATATATCCAGAATAGCCTCTCGCAAACTAAAATTGATGAGCAGTTAACTAACAAAATCCATGCCGAGCTCATTAAGCATCATATAGATTCTGAATTTTTATCCTTTAGCTCCGAGAAAGAGCTCACAAATTTACTCAACTCAATAGACAAAGTAAGTACTAGCACGCTAGTGATTATCGGTGACGATAATGATTTTAATATTCTTATTGGGCTAATCGGGAAACTTGGAGCAGACCCCGCAATCGGCTACCTGCCAATTGCCAAGTCGGCAGTAGCGAAAGCCCTACAGATTCATAATTATCTAGACGCCGCACAAGCCTTGGCGCAAAGAAAAATTATAGAAAAAACAATATACTCTATATCTTCTAGGTATTTTTATGATGAAATACACTTACATACGGAGCCAAACGGCACGGGTACCAAGGATAACAGCATGAAGATAAAAACAGAAACCGGCCTAGAGCTCTCCCTGCCTGCCTCAAGTCTTAAATTTGAAAACCTCAATGAAGATCGCTATCTAAATGATACCCCGATACAAATCAATGCTTACTCTCCAGCCAATAATATCCTTCATAGCAAAGGCTTAAAAGCTAAAATTATAAATATTTTGATAAAAAATCCTCAACCACTAGGAAAATCAATGTTAAACCTGCACGCAAAAATGTTTAAGATAGAAAGTACCAATAATCTTGTCGATAATTTGGGTAGAAAATATAAAAATACGTTAATTATTGGCAAACATAATAGTAAAATTAGACTCATTGCAAAAAAACTAACTAAAAAAGCAAATTAAAATGACTCTTGCTACCAGCTCTTGCCAACCGAGAAATTACATGTTAATATTATTCGGAGCTTTTATGGAGATATCTAAATAAAAAAACGACTCAGGCTTAATCATCAAATATCGGCATCTACCGTTAGATTGCTTGATGCTGACTCTAAGCAAATCGGGGTTGTAGCGATTTCTGAAGCACTAAATATCGCTAGAGATCAAGGCTACGACCTAGCAGAGATATCGCCCGGTGCGGATCCTCCTGTATGTAAGTTGCTCGATTGGGGCAAGTACCTCTACGAGCAAGATAAGCAAGCATCTAAAAACCGTAAAAAGCAACGCACCATTGAGATTAAACAGATTAGAATGGGCCTTAAAATTGGCCGGCATGATGTCGAAGTTAAACAGCGAGCTACGCGTAAATTTCTAGAGGCAGGCAATAAGGTTAAATTAACCGCCCGTTTCAAAGGAAGAGAAATGGCCCGCCCAGACTTAGGTCAAGCCGTGCTAATGAAATTTTTTGAAGGCTTATCTGATGTTGCAATTATCGAACAGCCACCAGTGATGACAGGCCGAGATATGTCAATGGTCATCAATCTTTCCAAGCAAGCTACTAATCAGCCAAAACAACCTGAACCAAAGGACCAAGTAAATGCCCAAAATTAAGACTAGCAAGACAACAGCCAAAAGATTCAAAATTACAGCCAGCGGCAAAATACTACGCCGTAAGGCTACTCGTGGCCATCGGAAAACTATCAAGTCTGCTGCCCGTAAAAGAGCCTACAGCCTTGAGCACCCCGCCTCTGGTGCCGATGTAGCTAATATTAAGAAAGTACTAGGAGTTTAGTATGAGAGTAAAACGTGGCGTTACCGCCAGAAAACGACATAAAAAAGTTCTTAAATTAGCTAAGGGCTACTCAAAGAGCCGTCGTAGTTCGTTTAGAAAAGCGAATGAAGCTGTTATTAAGGCCCTAAGCTACCAATACCGAGATAGGCGCAACAAAAAAAGAGACCTGCGTGGCCTTTGGATCACCAGAATATCAGCTGCTGCTAAAATAAATGATACTAATTATTCGGCGCTAATTGCTGGGCTTAAAAAATCTAATATCGAGCTTAATCGTAAAATGTTATCTGAAATTGCCGTATCTCAACCAAAGGCTTTTGCAGAAATAGTTAAGTCAGCTAAATAACTGCTAACACGATCATTTAAGAAAACCCAACCTGCCGGTACCAATAAGTTGGGTTTTTTTAATTGTAGATTTATCTACAGGGCCTTAAGAGCCTGAATAGGATGCTTTCTAGCGGCTTTAATGGCCGGTGCGACTCCGAATATAACTCCCACGAACAAACTCACTCCTACAGCGAGTACAAGTGCCTTAAGGCTAAATACTGGCGTGATACCAGCGAACTTGCTTACCAACATGCCTACCAGGTAGCTCAAAGCTAAACCACACAAACCGCCCATAATCGAAAGTATCATAGCCTCTATCAAAAACTGACCCAAAATGTTGCTACTAGTAGCCCCGATAGCCTTACGTATTCCAATTTCGCGAGTCCGCTCGCTAACAGTTACTAGCATAATGTTCATGATACCAATCCCCCCTACAAGCAAGCTAATCGAAGCGATTGCTACGATAAAAGTAGTTAGCAAATCTAGAATTGTATTAAAGGTCGAGAGCAAATCTGCTTGAGTTAAAACGCTAAAATCCTCCTGGCCACCATGGTTGCTTTTTAACGTTTTATTAATAGCTTCTTGAGCATTTGATATATTTTCTGGGCTATCTACCTGCGTAATAATCCTAAAGACTTGGTTCAAGCCAGTAATTTTATTGGCGGTATTAATTGGCATATAAATCATATCATCAGCATTGGCACCAAAACTAGTACCGCCATCAGACTTCTTGGTGACGCCTAGGACACTAAATTTCTGGCCGCGGATGGTTATTTGCTTACCAATTGCATCTGTCTCGCCAAATAAATTGTGCTTGGTATCCTCGCCTAGCACAATAACATTATTCCTTGCATCATTATCCTGCGGAGTAAAAAACCCACCGGCAGAATATTTTATTTGGGTAATATCATCATAATTAGAAGTGGTGCCCACGATAAAGGGTGAGCTAGTTGATAGCTGGCCGTAGGTTACTACAGAAGATATGATATTATACGGTGCGGTGTGAATAATGTGTGGGGTGCCTTCGATTGAAATAACGTCATTTTGAGTTAAGGTTGAGCTACCAATAGTGCTGGCGATATTAAAGCCCCCGCCAGAAGATTTTTGCTGCTGGCCATTTTTGGCACTACTCTCAGAGCCAATTTTGCCCGAATAAACAACCAATAAATTAGCGCCAAGGCTCGAAACCTCACTAGAAACCTGTGATTTTACGCCGTCACCGATGCCAATCATCAGCAGTACTGCAAAAACTCCAATTATAATACCTAGCATAGTCAAAAACGATCGCATTTTAGCCGATTTGATACTAATTAAAGCCATTTTGATATTTTGGAATATCATGCACTTGCCTGCTTTTTATGTAGTAGGCCATCTCGAACTAAAACTGTATTTTTAGCGTAATGAACGACCTCTGGGTTGTGAGTAACAACAATAATTGTTACTCCCTGGCTATTGAGAGACTTGAGTAGGTTCATTATCTCAATGCCTGTTTTTGTATCAAGGTTGCCCGTTGGCTCGTCTGCCAAGATAAGGCTCGGGCTATTAACTAAGGCTCTCGCAATTGCTACTCTTTGTACCTGCCCACCGCTAATTCGGTTAGGCCTGCTTTTAATCTTGTCTTCGAGCCCAACTTGCCGTAAAACTTCCCTGACCTTTCTTTTTCTGTCGCTTGATTTAATTTTTTTATAAATTAGCGGCAATTCAACATTTTGCATAATATTAAGCCTTGGCAATAAATTAAAATTCTGAAACACAAAACCAATTTTATCTCGTCTGAGCTTAGATAGCTGCTTGCTGCTGAGTGTCTCGGTATCAACTCCATTGAGTATGAACTTGCCACTAGTAGGCCTATCGAGTAAACCAATGATATTCATTAGCGTCGATTTGCCGGACCCAGAAGGTCCCATAATTGCCAGGAAGTCTCCTTCTAAAACAGTTAGGTTAACTTTTTTTAGTGCATCATAAACCCCTGCATCATCATCATAGCATTTAGCCAGATTATTAATTTCAATTATTGGTTTACTTTGCTTCATAAATTAAACTTAAGAAAACATCCCTATCAATTGTTTTATTATACACAACTGGATTGCCTAATGATAATAAATCTTGCTTATTTGATGCTAATAATTGCCAGCTACCTGGTACCAAGACATTATTTGTTAGCTCGTAGGACCAGCCACCATTTTGTAGCTGTACGTAAGAGTTGAAATCAACAACTCCAGTGTTGGCCAGCTTAAAGGGCAAGGTGTAGTTAAAGCTATATTCAGATGGTTTAAGTGGCTCTAGCTCACTTGCAAATTGATAAACATCATAGCCCCTCTCAATACCCTTATACTCTTGATTGATTGTAGTATTACCATCAATTTTGCTCCCTCTTGGTATAGCAAATTTTATAAAACTTTTATTGGGCTTGATTAAGAATGTATAGCCTCCATTGGCTGGATCAATATAGGGATAAGACTGCTCCAAAGTTTGAGTTCTGGTAATCTTAACGCCTATACTGACCGAGCCATCCTCTCGGATACTGGCCGTACGCTCCAATTGCCTATCTATAAAGCCATTGCTTTTATCAATACTCATATTGTTCTCCGCCAAAACAAAATAATCTCCCGCAAAGGGTACCAATGAGCCGTCATACTTAATATTCTCAAGGCTTTTTGCCAAATCATCATTAGTCCCAAAGAGCAATATCTGTCTCTGATCAGCTAAGTCCTTTAGCCCGCGCGCCAATTCGGCTAGCTCGACAAGAGTTTTTTCAGATAACCTACGCAGTATTTCATTAGCTACGCTAGATAGGATTGTCTTTGGGTCGCTCCCCGCAATCTTATCGCGCCCGTATTCAATTTCTGCCTGCAGAATTTCGGTAATATTGCCCGATGTAATAGTCAGGTTATAATCGGCAAGCACAACAGGGCCGGTTTGGTTTAAAAAGTACTTGAGTACTTCTGGGGTCATAGCAACCACTATATCGACACCGAGACCCGATTCCTTCTCAAAAATAATTTTAGCCCTTTCAAGATTAGTACTACCGTTCAGGTTGCGCCCACTATTTCTCAAATTGAGGTATTGCTCATACTCCATAGGGTCAGCAAATTTATCAAGATAGCCAATCGCCTCATATTTATAATCATAATAATAGACTGAGCGTATCGGCTCAGGAGTAATTTTACCTTGATCGACCGATAGGTACCCGACTGTGCCAATAAACCCGCCTCCATACCTTGCCTCGGCATTGTTCATAAAAAGAATGAGTATATTTTTTTTACCATTCATGCCCAGTAGACTCTCACTCAACAGCTTATAATCATTAATTTTTGTAGTTTTATTTACAACTCTATTGCTTAAACTACTAAGATTTTGGGCAAGAAATAGTATGGCGAAAATAATAGTTGCTACAGCTATACTTCTGCTTAAATTACCCCTTTTGGTTGATTTTCCCAATGACATACCCTCCTAGCTCACTCAAAAACCTATCTTCTGAAAACATCCTAGCTCTTTTTACTATTATCTCCTTGTCAAAACTTGTCTTTTCGAATTGCTGGATTGCTTGTACTAAACTCTCTACTGATTGCTTATCATAAATTACGCCAGTTTTACCATCTATGACCGTCTCTGTAGCCCCGCCTTTACCAAAACAGATCACTGGCTTGCCGGCCGACATTGCTTCTAAAGGAGTAATGCCAAAGTCCTCTAGGCCAGAGAAGATTAATGCTTTTGACGCCAGATAGAGAGAGTCAACCTTATCATCTGTCGGGCTGACAATAAACTCAATGGTGTCGCCAGCGATTTTTTGGAGATTTTTAAGTTCTGGTCCTCTACCTGCAACTATCAGCTTCCTGCCAAGCTCATTGCAGGCCAAAATAGCCAAATCGACTCTCTTGTAGGGTACTAACCGAGAGACAACTAGATAGTAATCCCCGACTTTGGCGTGCCTATAATCAAACCTCTTAATATTAACCGGTGGGTTAATAACCTCACTCTCCCTGCCATAATATTTTTTAATACGCCCAGCTACAAGATTTGAGTTGGCTATCAAAAAATCTGACCTTTGGGCGGCAGCAAAATCCCATATTCTTAATTTTCTAACCATTGAAGGCATCAATAATCTGACCAGCGGATTTAATACTCCAAAGCCAGGATGAGCTAGGTAGCGCTGATACCCACTCCAATAATATCTGACTGGCGTGTGGATATAGCTAATATGCAAAGTTTCGGTTGAAGTAATTACTCCCTTAGATTCAGCACTGGAACTAGAAATTACCAGATCATAACTACTTAAATCTAAACTCTCAAAGGCCAACGGCCTGATACTAGCGAAAAACTGATGTTTACGCTTGGCAAGGGGCCAACTTTGCAAAAATGTCGTGTGGACCTTTCTACCCTTAAAAATCGTTAACTTCGTGCTATCATAGACGCTAGTATACAGCTCGGCCTGAGGGAATAGCTTCAGCATACTCTCTACTACTCTCTCAGCGCCACCGACCCCTGTAAGCCAATCATGTACTATTGCGACCTTTAGATCAGATAATTGTCTTTTATATTCCATTGCGCCTGAATATAGCCTGTCGGATTGTCTTAAGAATTATTTTAATGTCTAACCACAGCGACCAGTTCTCAATATAAAAAAGGTTAAGCCTATTTCTATCGGAATATTCTAAATCATTCCTACCAGATGTCTGCCACATACCTGTGATACCTGGCCTGATAGTAACTATCCTAGCTAAACTAGCTTCGCCACCTGCCAATGAAAGCTCTGATTTTGGTAGCGGCCTGGGGCCAACTAAACTCAAATCTCCCCTTAGTACATTGTAAAGCTGGGGCAATTCATCTAGGCTTGTTCTCCTTAAGAATTGGCCTAATCTGTTGACCCTAGGGTCATGCTTGATTTTGGCAGTTAGTCTAAATTCGTCAGCCTTATCTTTTGGCAGGCCTTTCAGCACTTCCTCAATAGTTCTACCGCCAAACTTGGCACCCAAACAATACTTAGCTTGCATTGTCCTAAACTTATAGACATTTATCCGTATTCCGCCACGGCCATAACACTCATGCTTATAAATGGCTGGACCGGGGTCATTGAACCTGATAACGAAGTATATGATGAGCTGTAATGGTAGGCTCAAGATGGCAATTATAGTTGTAATTGTTACATCAAATAACCTTTTTAGAACCCTCCCCCAGCCCTCTAGCGGGGTTGGCTTAAGCTCTAAAATTGGGATCTCACCTATTTGAATTGTAGCTATCTTTGAGGTATAAAGACCAGCGATAGTTGGAACGAATTGATACCCTATATGGCTAGTCTGGCAAAAAGACAAGACATCCAAGGCTCGTTCCTCACTATTGGTATTATCTGCCACCATTACCATATCAATCTGATGTAGCTTATGTAATTGTGCCAACTGAGAGGTTGTAGCATCAGCGAGGCTAGCTAAATTAGCCACCACGCGGTAGCGTTTTTTGAGGGTTTTTAATGCCAGCAGTAATTCATCTGCAGCGCTCCCCTCTCCTATCAGAAGCACTCTATAAACACCAATCCCAAAAATAGACAGTGTATGCTGCAATATACCCATTAATATTCTGCCCAGGCTGACTAGAACTAGCGCAAACATAAAGCCATAGACAGGTATGATTTTTGCTGGGAATATTGGGCTAGGGCTCATAAAGTCGATTACAATCAATACCATTACTCCTGATGAGCAGGCGGCCAAAATATTACCAAAATCTATCAAATTCCTTCTGTCGGATCTCATTTTGTAAAGTCCAACGCTAGCAAATATCAAAAGCCAAATAGGCAAAAATACCAACATAAAGTTCAAATAACTATGTCCTGAGATAGCCACAGAAAATGGCTTACTGCTGCCTTCTCGGATTAAATACGCTAACACAAAGCTGATAACTAGCATTAGATAATCGACTGGTATCTGCAGGGCTGTTATGAATAATTCACTTCGTTTTCTCATAATATTATTGTACCATCTAATAGATAGTACCCGCTCTAAACAAGCGAATGCTATCTATTGCTATTAGCTAGCTATAAGCCGAATTTTGTACCCAGCACCTTTGTACCTATCAATCCATAGTAAAATAGTTGGGATTGAGCCGTAACTGCGTACCCAGACTGGCTCAAATTGATATACACAAAGGTGTTGGGCGATGACCATCTATCTTAATACCTGCTAAAAGCAGGCACTACCTCCCGCCAATTCAGAGCTCCAAAATGGCTTGATGCGCTAAATTGGCGGGATGACGCGATATACCCTATAAAAAGACGAGAAGTCTCTCTGCCATAAAGGCAGAAGGGCCCATAATCTTGCAGCCGGTAGGGTTTACCTCCCACGATAGTCACCTATCATGGCTGGGGGCTCTTAACCCACTCTTTTCACCCTTACCCAGCACCTTTTTTAGCTATCAAATCAGCTCTGCTACTGGCTGTAACTGATATTCAAAAAAGATGCTGGGCGGTATAGTTTCTGTGGCACTTTCCCTAGGATCACTCCTGGTTGTAATTAACAACTACCGTTACTCTATGCTGTTCGGACTTTCCTCCCAGCACCTTTATACCTATCAAGTCAGTTCTAATATTGCCACTAAGGGCAAGGCTAGCCTGCCTTATTCGAATTGATATGCATAAAGGTACCGGGCGATCATCCACTAGCTAATAGCCCGCATATTATAATATATTTATGCTTATATGTCTATTTTTGGCTATCTAGAACCTGGTTAACTATAGCGTCAGCTAATGTATTATCCTCACGATAAATATGGGTAAAGGTCAGGCTTAAGCCTGCTCCGAGCGCCTTAACCTTAGCATTAAGTGGGATAATATTGGCATTTTTAACCCGATATTGACCGTTGAGTTGCCTAACGATGAGCTGGCTATCCAAAAAGAAGTCGGCTTTTTTGATGCCCAATTCGTGCATTTTTTCGAGTGCGACAATCACAGCGCTGTATTCGGCATAGTTATTGGTCTGAATACCGAGATATTTACCTACTTCCTCAATAACTTCATTGTTCTGATTAAGAATAGCTACCCCCGAAGCCGAAGGCCCGGGATTGCCCCGAGAGCCACCGTCGCAAAAGACTATCACTGAGTCATTTTTATTCATTTCATCTCCTTATGAACCAAATTGCTATAACCGAAAAGCCTAGCACAAATCTGTAAAGCACAAATATCAACAATGTGTGCTTCTTGAGGTAGCCAAGTATCCAGGTAATGACTGCTAGACCAACCCCAAAAGCTATCACAATACCTAGAATCGTTAGCATAATTGATACATTGCCTTGTGGTGCAGTAACAATTTGGTTAAGTTTATAAAGCCCAGCGCCAAGCGAAATTGGTGTGGCCAAAAGAAAACTAAAGCGTGCCGCCGACTCTCGGTTGAGCCCCAACAGCTCACCGGCAGAGATTGTGATACCCGAACGAGAAGTGCCAGGCACTAGAGCTAAAACTTGTGTAAAGCCTATGATTAGAGCGTTCTTGGGACCAATATGGCTCATGTCTTTGCTAAGCTTGGCGGTCTTGTCGATGGTGTACATCACAATGCCATAGAATATCAATCCGATACCAATGATTAGCGGAGCGGAGCTTGATTGATGGAAGTATTTATCAATAAATTGGTCGCCCAAGTACCCAGCTAGGGCAGCTGGCACCGAGGCAATCAAGATATACAACAATAATTTATCGCGTTTTTTTGCTAAAGCGTAGAAATCTTTCCAAAAGAATGCTACTAGTGCCAAGGCTGTCCCAATATGGATTGCAGCATCAAATGCTAGCCCAGGGTCAGGAACATTAACGGCCCATGGCAATAAAAAAAGATGGGCCGAGCTAGATATCGGCAAAAACTCTGTTATACCCTGAAGAATTGCCAATATTACAACAATTAAAATCATTTTATAGCTTTACCCCGCCAAGGGAAGTAATATAATTTTTTATTTTTTCAGCTTCAATCGCCAGTTCCTCTGTCTGCGAAGCTTTAGCGCTAGTATGGTCTATATCGCCAATTTTAAACAAGGAATAAACATGTATATGGGCGTGTGGGACCTCAAAGCCGACACTTGCTAAACCTACTTTTGGAGGGTGATAGACAGCTTTTATAGCTTTAGCAAAAAATTGAGCGACCTTCATCAGATGGTCAAAAAGAGCTGGCTCCAAATCTTCCCAGTTACTAACCTCGTCGATTGGTATTACTAACAGATGCCCTGGGTTATGCGGCCGAACAGATAAAATCACAAAACAATACTCATCTTGATATAAAATTTCACCAGGTAACTCTCCTAGCCTGACTAATGTAAAGACCGAGTTTGGCATAGCGACTATCATACCCCCTGGAGATCGTTAATATCAAGCGTAAGCTGGGAGCCTGGCTTGAGTTCCCCGCTTAACAAGCGCTTGGCGACAACATTTTCAACCAATCTAGAAATTACCCTACGCATTGGCCGAGCACCGAGCCGCGGGTCGTATCCCAGCTCTACTAGGTGTGCCAAGGCTGCTGGAGTCAAGGTGATGGAAACTTTTTTGCCCTGAAGCTCTTCATTGACACTACCTATAATCAAATTGGCGACTTGCAAGAGCTCCTCTTTGGTAAGTGGCCTAAATAGTACTAGCTCATCAAACCTATTGATTAGCTCGGCCCTAAAAATATTTTGATCAATTAACCTGTTAATAAATTCATCCTCAAAATCCTCTAAATTCTTGCCAGCTGTAATCTGAGCCCTAATCTCATTGGCGCCAGCATTAGAGGTGCATATGATAATAGCTTCCTTAAAACTTACTTTGTGCCCAGCCGTATCTGTTAATATCCCTTCATCTAGCATTTGCAAAAGTAAGTTCAAAATGTCAGGGTGAGCCTTTTCTATTTCATCAAGCAAAACTATGCTAAAGGGGTTCTGGTTGATCTTTTGCAAGAAACTACTACCTACATCCTCTTTGCTAGCCGAAGCCAGCAAACGGGCTACATCGCCATTACTTTGATATTCGCTCATGTCTAATCGATTCATACTATTTTCGTTCTCAAAATATGTGGCTGCTAGAGATTTGGCAAGTTCTGTTTTACCGACACCAGTTGGCCCTAAAAATAAAAAACTTCCTACCGGTCGATTGGTATTCCTAACCCCTGCGCGCGATCTTCTGAGGGCATCCGAGACCACCTGAACAGCACGGCTCTGATTAATCATACGCTTATGAATTAAACCCTCTAGATTCATTAACTGAACTTTTTCTTCAGCTGAGGCTTGGTTGACTTTAGTATTAGTGATCATTTCGGTAGCTTTTGCAACGGATTCTTCAGTAATGTAATGCTCTATAGGATAATTCATGCTATCGCTCAGCAAATCAATGGCTTTAGCTGGCATCGCCTTATTGTGCAAATACCTTTCCGATAGATCATAAGTGGCCTGAAGCGCCTTAAAAGTGACTATGGCATTAGTTTTTTTCTCTAAGTTAATAGAGATGTCCTGCAAGATACTGATTGTTTGGTCTCGGTCTGAAGGCTCAATATCAACTCTGACAAACAAGCTTGCTAGACTAGGATTGACAGTATTCAGCTTATGCCAATCATCTAAAGTAAAGCTGGCAATTAAGCTAATATTAGATGATTGCAGTGCTGGCAAGAGAATACTCGCAACATCAACCTCGCCACTACCACTCCCAAAAAATAACTGGGCCTCATCAAAGTACAAAATAATATTACCTGCCCTAGAGGCATCATTAAGAATCCCATTAAAAATTGCCTCTAGGCTTGCCTGCTGGCCAATCGCGGCAGATAACATACCAGAATCTATCTGCACTACTTGCCTATACTTTAAGTTGCCCAGCACGCCCTTTCCATCAATAAGTTTTTCAGCCAAGCTGTAGACGAGCGCCGTCTTGCCCACTCCAACTTCCCCCACCATAGCAAGATTACTGCGGCCCTGCTTATTTAAATTAACCAGCATCTGTTCTAAGACATGCCCCCTTTTGACGCTCGAAAAGTCCAAATTACCTTCTACGATAGCCAGGCTAATATTCTGACCATACTGATCTAATACGGGTGTAAAGCCAGCCGACCAATCCCGGCCAATCCCCCCGTACTGGGATCGGTCTTTTGGTTTCAAGACCCGTTGCCACAAAGACTCCTCCCACATCAAACCACCAATAATATCCTGAATATCCATACCGTGGGAGCCTAACCATTCAGCCATTTTAGGATTCTCTAAAATCATAGCTACTACCAAGACCCCAGCCGAAATCTCTTTAACCGGAGTCTGGCCGGCAATCAAGAAAGCTCTATTCCAGACTGCCTGTGACGCTACTAGCTCATCTGAGAGTGTCGTAGTAAGCTGAGCAGGTACTAGCTGGTAGCGTTTAAAGATAAACAGCGCCTGCCAACTATCTAAAATTGCCGAGAGTATCTGCCTAGGGCTTTGCTTGTCGTTAATTAAAAAAACAATATCATTAGACACGAGACTATCTAGGGCTATCTCTGAAATATCCTTGTTGTAGGTGGCAGGGTTATCAGACAAATCCCACTTCAGCCAGAAGCCAAACATCAAGCCTACGATACCTACACCCACAAAGAGGCTAGCTGGTTTAATATTGGCAAATAAGTATGCACACACTCCAGCTACTATTAAAATCCAGGCTATTATAATTATAACTTTTGCAAAACCGTCCTGAAAATAACTCACAAAACGTGCTTTTCTAACCCGTGTCGAATTGGAATAGGTGATAGGCTTCATAGGAATATCCCCGCGACCGATAAAATGACCAAAATTGGTGCTAGTGGCCAGCAGATTATAAAAATTAAACTAACTACCCCGATAAATACCACGCAGACAACAGCCGACAAGATCGTAAGCAGCCGTACTACAAAACCAACTAGCCTTGAAACCATGTTATCAACCATTGCTCTCCCCATGCCCTGCAGGGATTTATTAGTATCGGTCGTTATCCGGCGCCAGGGGTCAAACATTGTTCTAATCAGCGCTGTTACTGAAAATTTTCTCCAGATTGTTTTAATATAAAAGCCAACCTTAATAAAAAGTTCTGTAAAGCCTCGACCATACCACCAAGTAATAAACTCGAAAAATAACATAAGCATATTGTATCAAGCCTTGAGCTATACTTCCATATTAGATAGTATGCTAAAGTGTAAAATTGCATTACGATATTGCTTCTCCTGAACGATTTTTAGAAACCAAGCCCCATGGCTGATTCGTAAATCGAGAGCAGAAACGCGACGCAAGCTGGCAGTTTTGAAGTAATCGAAACGAGAAGCTGCAATTGAGATTGTTTCTTCCACGATGGGACAAACCAAGACCCCCGAAGTCTGTTTGTTACATCGAGAGGAAGACAAGCTACGACAATTAAAGCAAAATTTGTTAAAATTATGCGTAGATTAAAGTAGTTGTCTGACGACGGGGTGTGGCGCAGTTGGTAGCGCGTACGGCTGGGGGCCGTGAGGTCGCAGGTTCGAGTCCTGTCACCCCGACCAGAAAAAATTTTTATAATTTATAAAATGCGATTGAAGTATCAGTCGTATTTTTTTATTCCAACAGATACAGATAAAGATAATTCAATAAAGTTTGGCTAAAGGTATTTACATAACTGTTATGCTATGACACAATCTTTATGTAATAAGTAATTTATGTGTGCTAAATACTCCCGATGAGCCCCAATTCTAACAAAACGGCCGAAATATTAAGGCTAATTCAAACCAAAAAAGTCGCCACCCTAGGCGACTTGAGTTCTAATAAGCATTTATTGGGGCTTTTCACGGCATCTAAAAAAGCCACGCCAAGGCGGCGCATTATAGATACCGCTGCTCTACTGGCCCGGCAAGGCTATGTTAGCGTTGGCTTACTTGATAATGAAAAGGTTTTTAAAATTACCGCCAAAGGGCTAGATCGACTTAAGGCTCACCAGGTTAGCCAAGAAGGGCTTAACATGACTGAACGCTGGGATGGGCGCTGGTATCTCATAACCTTTGACATCCCAGAAAGTAAAAAGGTCATCAGGAACCAACTCATCCTGACCCTCAAGCGACATGGTTTCATCAATTATACTAAAGGACTTTGGCTTATCCCCTACAACCCAGCCAAATTAATTATTAGTATCCGCAAGCAGCTCGGTCTTAAGGATGAACTTCGGCTAATTGTTGCTCAAGCTATCGACGCAGATAGCAAATATCGCAAGCACTGGGGCATCTAAACCACCTAGAAAGCTGGTTGGCCGAGGATGCTTGTGGCAATTGAACCAACAATCATCGTAAAAACTGGGTCAATAAATCTAAAGAATATAAATATAAAAGCAAATACCGCTATTAAGCCATACTGCTCGATTTTATCTAATACATCCATTAAAGCTGGCGGCGATACTGCATAGAGCAATCTACTGCCGTCCAAAGGCGGGAATGGAATCATATTAAATACAAAGAAGGCTACATTGACCAGTACGAACTGGAGCAAAAACTTCCCGCCGAGTCCCGGTACAGTTACGAATCTTAAATAGAGACCAATAATTAGCGCCATTAAAATATTACTGGCCGGACCTGCAAAAGCCACCAAAGCGGCTCCCCATTTGCCATAACGAACAGCGTAGGGGTTAAATGGTACTGGCTTGGCGGCACCAAACACCACGGGGCTACCGAGCAGAATTAGCCCCAGAGGCAAAAGTAGCGTCATAAAAGGATCGATATGCTTTACCGGGTTAAGGGTTAACCGACCTTCATTCTTAGCTGTCATATCCCCAAGCATATGCCCGGCCCAGGCGTGGCTGAATTCATGCACAGTTAATGCAATAACCAAGATCACTAAGTACATTATTAGGGTAGCAAAAATATCCATAGTTTAATTTTAACATGATATAAAAGCGATATTGATTAAACCCAACTAATATGTTAATATATTCGGGTTATGTCATATAGATGCGAGCTAACAGGCAAAGGAAAACAATTTGGTAACCATGTGAGTCATTCGCAAAGGCATGTTAAGCGTACCTGGAAGCCCAATCTACAGACAAAAACCCTCGTAATCGACGGCCAAAAGGTCAAGCTCCGCCTCGCTGCTAGCACTATTCGCACTCTCAATAAGTACCAAAAGCAAATCGACCAACCGGCAGTCGAGCCAGCCAAGCAATAACCCCTCTCTCGAGGGGTTATTTAGTTAGATCTGAAAGATTAATAATAACTATTTAAGTATGACTAACTGCTGATTGTCTAACGGCAAATCTTTTTTGCTGACCTTATACTTATCAATCGGTTCGGTGTCTTTACCGAATTCGGCTTTAATTTTGGCTAGCTCCAGCTCGGCGGCCATGATTGGTATCAAAACCTTCGGCTCTACCTGTGAGATTATCTTATTCATCAAATCTGCCTTGTTGTCTTGGACCGATATAATCAATATATCTACTCCGTCCATGCGCTCGAGCTGGGCATCTGTCAGGGTTGTTTCGAGACCGATGGCATAGGTTACGTGCATATCGTCTACCACTAGGCTGTAGGCGGTATTGCTGGCACTTATTTCTACACCATCGACCATTATCCCCATTACCTCATACTCACCTGGTCCATAAAATGACTTCTCGGGCACAGCTTTAGCACTAGAGCCAGTAAATAGTAGCAGGTCGGCTTTAGTGCCAGCGCTAGCATTAATAGCTACATCGGCACCTTTGCCAGATATTTTAATGGTATTTTTATTAGAGAAAGTAATATCCATAGATTTAATTGTACCAAATAAAGGCCCTACAGCGCCAGATAATTATAGTGTTGGCTCAACATTAGACGCTTCTTCGCTGGTAGCAACGCCAACAGTAGTAGTTTCTGCCTGACCAGCCGTGTCTTTAGCGAGAGTTTTGCTAAATACGCCAAGTCTATCGACTAGGATCATCTTATTTTCATCTAGTATATCCGTCAAAAACCTATCATTAAGGTTGCGCCGATAATCAAAATCTTCAATTGTCATTGCTGCGTAATTCAGCTCTCGGTTCATCTCCTTCTCCATATCCCCAATGACTTTAGCCAACTGAGATTTGTTCATATCTCCAACGATAAATATATCTATCTGCTGGTGGCTACCACGCACAAAAGCGCCGGTCAGGAAAGCCATGCGAACGTTGCCTGCTCTCTGCAACCCCTTTAAAACATGGTCTTCCTCTTTGGTCTGTTTAAGCATTTTCGCTTTAGCAGGAATCCGTTGAAAAATAGACTGCAACTCTTTATGAAACTTATACTTGCTATTCACTTCATAATAGAGCCGATTACTTTGGCTAACTGAACGAACTATCCCAATGTTTAGTAAGTTCTGAAGCTCACGGCGCACAGAATTAATCTGCTCATCAATTTTGCGGGTAATTTCACGAACATAAAAAGGGCGGTCTGGGTTATTATAAAATAAGCTTAATAACTTAACGCGTGTCTTCGATCCAAACAATTGTTCAAACATTTTTACCTCCCCTAATTCCTAAAAATTGTATTCTATTAACAATTTACAGGTTATAAAAGCTATTATACGAGCAATTGAATAATAAATCTACCCCATAGTGAATAAATTATTGTGGTCTTTTTAGAGAGCTCGCACGGGCTCTATTCTCTAATGTATTACTCAACGCTTTAAGTTGGATTGACTGAGAAGACTTTGCGATTGCCTTTGCTATTAACCAATCACAGACTCGCGGGTTCTTCGGTAAAAATGAGCCATGCATGTATGTTCCTATGGCATTACGGTATATTATGCCCTCTAGCATATCATCTGGGTTATTGCCATAGCCTCGTTTCACTACCCCTAGTGGCTGGGCCTTACCAATATACTCAGTAGAGCCACTGTGGTTCTCAAAGCCGATTAGCTCACCAAACTTCTCTGAATGAACTACAATATTACCTATCATTCTAGTGCTTGTCCCCTTAGAAACAACATTAAAAAGGCCGGTACCCTGTAGTTGGCCATATTCACTACTAATAAAATACTCCCCAAGTAGCTGGTAGCCACCGCAGACTGCCAGGAGTGGTCCGCCAGCCTCTACAAAATCCTTAATCTGCTTGGCTTTTGATGCCAAGTCTTCAGCTACAATCACCTGGCCCTTATCCTGCCCACCTCCAATAAATAATAAATCGGCATCTTTTGGTATACTTACTCCCGCCTCAATATTCTCGACAGTATTTTTTATCCCCCGCCATTCCATACGCTTACTTAGGGCAATTATATTACCATAATCACCATATATACTCATGCGTTCTGGATACAAATGGACAATCTTGATAGGCCTCACTGCCAATACTCCTTTAAAACTTCATCGCTGGCTACAATTTTACCCCTCACTGATAGCATCGCAGTATATGTAGGCAAAATAAATATCTTACTGCGCCTGGTCGTATGCTTTAGAATTAATTTTAACAACAGCTCTTCGTTGGGTTCAGATAAAACATCCTTTTTCCCAGCGTATTTTAACCTTAGGGCCATATCATCCGCCCTAGAGCCTCCAACCATTATTTTACCCTTATACTTTGATAAATCCTCGAGTGCAGAATCCCATAGCCAACTGATGTCACGGCCATCGGCGTAGTTATCATTAATTATAAATACCAACAACCTATCGTTTTCGCTTAATAAATAGGTTTGAATAACCTGATTAAGGCCGGTTGGGTTCTTAATTAGTAGCATCAAGACTTCCCGGCCATCATAGTTGAGAACTTCCGAGCGTCCAAAAGCTGCCGAAGCACCAGATATTGCCTTGATAATCAAATCATCCTCAAAATTTAGGGCTGCCTTAATAGCAGAATAAGCTGCTATGGAGTTATAAACGTTAAAAATACCAGGGATATTAAGCTTTACGGGCTGATTAGAGTTATTAATATTAAACTCAATAGTAAGGCCACTTTGTTTCAGATTATTAGCTTGATAATCCGGCTTTGGCCTTCTAAAAGCACCGCTTTTGCCACGATATTTGCCCATATGGCTAAAGTATTGTTGTGTATAATACAACTTCTCTTGAGTAAAGGGGTCAAAAATACTATCAGCAGTCCTATCATGTGCTAATTTTGGACCAGTATAGTCCCCTATGCCAAAATAAGTTACCTTTTTTTTGTTTTCTAGCCCATAACCCAGGCTCGCAACCAAAGGATCGTCGGCGTTTAAAACTAACTGGGTAGAGTCTAATTCCTCGATTAGATCCCTAAAGTTTTTGGCTATCCTGTCGAGTTCTCCATACCTATCTAGCTGGTCTCTAAAAAGATTATTTACTAAAAGTATATCAGGCTTAATAGCCCTGCAAATCTTTGGTACAAAAGCCTCATCTACCTCAAAAATTCCTACCTCGGCAGAAACCTTACCTGCTATATTTGATTCCATAGCCATAGATGCAATAAGCCCCCCTTCCATATTCGAACCAGTCCGATTATGTACATAACTGACAGCATTAGCCTCTAGGATATCTGCTATCATCTTAGTTGTAGTAGTTTTGCCGTTTGTACCAGTGACCACAATGGTACCCCTTGGAAAATTATTATTAACCAATTTTTGCAAAATATCTCTATCTATCTTTTGAGCAATAACCCCCGGCAAGGAAGTTCCGCCTGTACCTGTCAGCCGGTTAATTCTAAAGACGGTCTTAGCCGCTAGTATCGCTAATAAACTACGCATAAGCTCTATTGTATCAGATAACATTTAAATATTCAGAGCAAACCTTGTCGGCCTCTGAAAAATTTTCAACCCAGATGATATGCTTATTGCGCTTGAACCAAGTTAATTGTTTTTTTGCCAAATCAGAGGTGGCTTTATTGATATTTCGGCTAAGTTCTTGCTTACTGATCTTATTGTCAAGATAATTACCAACTTGCTGGTACCCAATAGTTGCTAAAGCCTTACAATCTAGGCCATAGTTATTACGTATACTCTCAACCTCTTGTATAAATCTATTGTCCAACATTTGACTTGTCCTGATAGCAATATTTTGCTTTAACAAAGGGGGTTTTACTTTTAAGCCAATTATTTTACAGTCTATTTTTATAGACTCTCTATCGTCAACATTGGCTGGTCCTAACAACAAAAGCTGGTCTATCCTACGAATATTTTTGGTGCCAATACGGAGCATGTCGCGGGGGTATAGTTTTTCTGCCATTTCAACCTTTTGCATGGTACTTAAATTCGTAATATCCAGATTAGACTGGGCTTTTCTGAACTGATAATCATATAAAATAGCATCAATATACATGCCACTACCCCCAACCAATATCGGTATATTGCCTCTCTTGCTTATTTCTGCCATAGTTTTTAGGCAAAGTGTTTTAAATTCTACAACGCTGAATGATATATTTGGGTCAACTATGTCGAGTAAGTGGTGGCGAACTTCACGTTGGCCCGAAATAGATGGCTTAGCTGTACCAATATCCATACCCTTATAAATAGTTCTAGAATCAACACAAATTATCTCGCCACGATACTTTTTGGCTAGAGCAATGGCTAGCGGTGTCTTCCCAGATGCAGTTGTACCTAGTATTACTATTGTCTTGGCAGTTTTTGGCATAGTATTTTATATTACAATTAAATCTAGCTAGTTCTGGCGGTTGGTAATATCTGCTAACAGCATTTTGATCGTATCCTGCAATGCTTGTGGCCCTTGGTCCCCAACGGAATGCTTACGAACCGCAACTGAACCTGCCTCCTGCTCCTTTTGGCCAACTATCAGTAAGTACGGGACCTTTAGCTTCTCAGCACCCAGGATTCTCTTACCTAGTGATTCCGAAGTGTTATCTAGTGAAGCTCGAACTCCGTTTTTTAGTAAATTATCTAGCACTTCTTGCCCATAAGCATCAAATTTCTCCGAAATTGGTATCACTCTTACCTGCTCCGGTGCCAGCCACAACGGAAAGGCTCCGGCAGTGTGCTCGATATAAACACTCAGGAACCGCTCTATCGAACCGAGTGATGCGAAATGCACCATCATCGGCACCTGATCGCTGCCGTCGCTATCAGTATAGCTAAGGCCAAATCGTTCGGGCTGAACAAAGTCGAGCTGGGCAGTGGCCACTTGGTGGGTTCTACCGATTGAGTCCTTGGCCATAAAGTCTATTTTGGGGCCGTAAAAAGCCGCTTCACCTGTTTCTTCGTAGTATTCGAGAGCATGATTGCTAGAAACATTCCTCAGAATCATCTCGGCATCTTTCCACAAGTCCTTGTCGCCTAGATAGGTATCCGAGTCGTCGCGCAAGCTCAGACGAGCCGTGAAGTCCATATCGAAAGTGCGGTAAAACTCTTTGGTGATATCTAGTAGCATTCCCAAGACCTCCTCGACCTGCTGAGGCCTACAAAATACATGGCTATCGTCCTGCGTGACCGAGCGAACTCTCGATAACCCCTGAAGCTCACCCTTCTTTTCGTCGCGATAGACAGTGGTTGTTTCGAGGTATTTTACAGGCAAATCACGGTAGCTCCTGGGCTTGCTGGCAAAAATCTGGGCGTGGTGCGGGCAATTCATGGGCTTTAGAGCAAACTCATCGCTCGATTCTTGGCTTTTGACCAAAAACAGTTCGTCACCGAACTTGTCCCAGTGTCCAGAAAACTTATAAAGGTCGGTTTTGGCAATGTGAGGTACCCAGACCTTCTCGAAACCAGCCCTCAACCGTAATGACTGCGAAAAGTCGTTGAGTAGATCCCTCAAGACCGTTCCTCTGGGTGTAAATAGTGGCAGCCCAGAGCCAACCAAGTCCGAGAACACAAACAGGTCGAGCTCGGCACCGAGTTTGCGGTGATCGCGTGCTTCGGCCTCTTGCATCATATTCAGATGCTGGCCGAGTTCTTTGGCCGACTCAAAGGCCAGCCCGTACAATCTCTGCATCTGGGGGTTGGTTTCCTTGCCTCGCCAGTAAACTCCGCTAAGTTTATTAAGCTTAAAGCTATTAGGTGATATTGCTGAGGTACTAGCAACATGGGGCCCACGGCACAAATCAATAAAATCGCCTGTTTTGTAAATGCTAACTTCCGTTACGCTCGCCCTGGACCCTTCTATAAGATCGGTATCACCCGCATCTGAAACAGCTGTTGATCCTTTTGTTTTAAGGTCTTTTAGCAATTCAACCTTAAACTGCTGTTTGTTAGATTCAAAATACTCAATTGCCTTATCAATCGGCCATGTTTCGTGCTCAAATGGTAGATTCTTGGCGATGATTTCTTGCATACCAGCCTGAATTGAGCTCAAATCCTCTTCAGTAAAGTTTTTATCAACCAAAACATCATAGTAAAACCCATTCTCGATAGCCGGACCTACCCCAAAGCTAGCTTCTGGCTTCAGCTGTTTAATAGCAATAGCCATAATATGTGCTAGGCTATGCCTGATTTTATGTAGATTTTCTTGGTTTGCCATTTTTACCTGCCTTTTTTAACAAAAACCCGCCTATCTCTGCCAAGTCCCAAACATTTTGGGAGGTTCCACTTGGCTTATCCGGGCGGATCGCTTTTTTGCCCTGTACGACCAGGCTTCGGAGCTCGCCATAAGCTGGTTAGGCTTTAGCTCAAACGCTCATAATTGATATTTTATCATTTTAATCCAAAAGCCTACTTTAATCAAGGTACCTTTTTAATTTAACGCCCTAAAATACTAGTTTCGTTGTATTTTTGGCTACAAACTAGTTTTTAATTACCGCGAATGCGGCAAAGCGGGCTTCTTTTTCGCCAGTGGCAAGGCTGCGACGATGCGAAAAATAATTTTTATTTGTAAAAGTGTCGATAGCGCTAATTGTGATGTTGTTTTTGGCTATACCAAGCTCTAAAGCTTGCTCGACCAGCTTGTTTTTGGTGTCCATATGGTATTTCTTATCTGATCCATAGGCTAGATTGCCGGCCCAAAAGTCGGTGTCTATTTCTGTTGTATTATCAAACACATACGATTCTGGCGCTATTGCGGGGCCGGATTCGATGATAATATCGTTGGGGTTAGAGCCTTTTTGGACCATTTGCTTGACTGCTGAGCCCAAAATGTTGAGCTCGATGCCTTTTCGGCCGGCATGTACAAGTGCCAATATCTTGAGCCTGGTGTCATAGGCCACGACCGGAATACAGTCAGCAACAACCATAAATAGCGTGAGGCCTGGTGTTGAAGTCATTAGGCCATCGGCTGTTATGGTGTCTTGTTGGTCTTGGTTTAGCAAGCTGCCGGCATCGTCATTGGTAACTTCGACCACTAAATTGCCGTGCACTAGCGATACTACTACGCCGCGAGTTGGGTCAATGCCCTGCATAGATAGGTATTTCGATCTAGAAACTGATACTTCTGCCGGCAATCCTTTGATGTAGCTCAAATTGCCGTCTGAGGCCGAAGAAAAGCCAATTTTTAATCCTTTTATCATAATATTATCTTTTATTTTTACTCATGAAGTTATGAATAGCACTAGATAAATCTGGGTCCTCAAGCGCCACATCCAAGATGGCCTCCAAATATTTCTCCTTGTTGCCAGTGTCGTGCCAGTTGCCCTCTATCTTTATGCCATAAAGGTCATTTTTTGTGGCATATTCTTGAATTGCTGTCGTCAAATAAACCTCTCCTTTGCTATCTGGCCCTAGCCCGGCAAGAAGCTTAGTGACTTTGGGAGTTAGTATGTAACCACCGACAGCTGCGTAGTTGCTAGGCGATTCGCCCTTCGCGGGCTTTTCTGTGATACCTTTTAGTTTAAAGGTTGAGTCATCTAGCCTCATATCTACCTCGACCATACCGTATTTTGATGTGTCTTCATCTGGCACCTCGATTAGGCTTATGACTGGTGCCTGCAACCTCTCGTAGGCCTCCACCAGCTGCTGGGCCCGTGGCTTTTTACCCACCACAAAGTCGTCGGCCCACAACACAAGAAATGGTTCATCTTCGCCGATTAGGTGCGAAGCATTCAATATTGGAGTTCCGTTACCATAACAACCTTTTTGTCTGACATATATAAAATTAGCCATATCTCCGATGCGGTGGATCTCTTTAGCCAAATCCTCCTTACCGGTCTCGATAAGCCGAGCCTCCAGCTCAGCATTGTAATCAAAATGGTCCTCAAGCGAACGCTTGTGCATGCCTGTAACTATTATAATATCGGTAATTCCTGCAGAAACAGCCTCTTCGACCACATACTGAATAATCGGCTTATCTATTATAGGTAGCATTTCTTTGGGCATAGCCTTAGTTTGGGGCAAAAACCTCGTACCAAGACCTGCGGCTGGAATTATTGCCTTTGTAATCTTTTTCATACTTTTATTGGTGGGTCCTAGGGGACTCGAACCTCTGACCTCTTCCACGTCAAGGAAGCGCTCTAGCCAACTGAGCTAAGGACCCACGATTGCCTGATTTTAACCTATTTCAGCCCTATTTTCAATCTAGGACTAAGCGGAACTAGCAAAGACTTAAGCTATGGCTATAAATAATGCTGTTTATCTGTCGGGTTATGAGTTTCTCGTATTAAATCGCCAGCAAAACCAACTCTATTCAGATTAATGCGCCCAGCAGAATAGCTACTAAGAGGTATAATCGTATCTTTGCCATACTTATTATTGATTTTATCTATGGCCGAGCTTAGCTGTAGCTCAGAAGTTTTCTCGAATAAGTTAAAAGTTAATTGATCTGAATCGACTATATTAAACAGAGTTATACTAATCTTAGTAACTTTTGAGGTAATCTTCAGTTTTTTTAACAACATTTTCAATAATATAATGATTTCAGCGTCTGACCTAAAGAAAAGTACTCTTTTAAAAGAACACTCTTGCCAATTACCGTCTAAAAATCGGATATATAGCGCTATGCCGCTAGCTACTAGCCCCTTCTTTCTGAGCCTACTACCTAATGTAATGGCTATTTTACTTAAATATGTTGTAATTTCTACAGAGCTACTGGGTGGATTAGGCATGGTCGTAACCTGGTGCGAGATAGATTTGTTAGCTTTGAGCTTCACTATATCTACCTCAAAACCCCTTAGTCTTAAATACCACTTGCCTCCGTTAATGCCTAATTTATTATTAAGGTATTTCCAGCTAGCATTATAAAAATCAAGTGGGTTTTGGATACCTATAGCATGCAAGTTTTTAACCATACGCCAGTTAATACCTGTTAGGTCAATCAATGATAGCCCTTGGTAGAACTCGGCTATAGCAGCCTTGTCAATCATTACTAAGCCATCTGGTTTTTGGCTATTTGAAGCCATCTTAGCTAGCCATACATTGCTAGCAACACCTACGGAACATAGGATGTGTCCCCCGTAAAGATCCAGTAGACTCGATTTGATACCTGCTACTAAATTAATAACGCCAGGCCTTGTGCGTAAATAGGATGGAACCTTAAGATAAGCCTCGTCAATACTTTTGGCTCGGACATAACAAGGCGTAGCATGTAAAATATCCATAATTTGTCTATGAATACTTCGATAAGAGTTGGGGCTATCATGCACAATAGCAATATCCGGGCATATCAGGCGGGCCTCTGCTACTTTGATGCCTGTTTTAATACCTACACACTTCGCCTCAATAGAAGCCGCTATAATGCTACCTCCGGCACCAGGAGAGGTTGCTACCCCGACAGGTTTACCGCGGAGATTCGGATTGTAAAACTGCTCGATAGATGCAAAAAATGAATTCATATCAACATAAATGGTTGAGTACTCGATAGGTTGGGACTTAAGAAAATTTTCTGGCAACATACAATAAGTATATGTGTTTTTAGATTTAAAGACAAACACTATGCGAACAATATTCTATAAATTTTCAATAAAAATGCAGGAATCCACACCCCAAGATAGTTTTCCACTAGCATTTTTAATAGTAATATGACAATATATAGACATGATATGCCCTATTTGTGGCTCTAAAGGCCTAAATACAACCAATTCTAGGACAACCAGATCAGGCACTCAAACCTGGAGACGTAAAGGCTGTAAGGTCTGCTACTGCTCTATTACTACCTATGAGAAGCCAGATATGGGATGGCTTAGTATTAAAAATACCCACGGCAGTAGCCTTAATGCCTATAAAAAAGGTGTTTTATATAAAAGTATCATTGCGGCGTTAGACGATAAGGAACTCACTAAAATTGATGTAGATAATTTAATTGATTCTATTGAACAAAAAATTATTTCAACTCACAAGACAATAATAGAAAAAAATGAACTAATAAAAATTGTGCTCAATACAATAAAGCCCGTTAGCCTTTCGGCCTATATAAAGTACCTATCTAGCCACATGGCACTAGACAACAAAAGACAACTCAACAAACTACTAAAAGATATTTAAACCTGGAAATCTACTAAAAAGGTAGGGGGGTTTTATCTATATAGTCATTGTCTAGTTCCGGGCTAATCGCCCACCGTTTATATATTATGAATTAAAAAATGAATAAAAAATGTGCTTTAGGCTTACTGGCTAGCCCTACTACACTAAAAACTAAAGCCCTATGGCGTAAATGCACAGGGCTTATTAGCTTTCTAAAATTGAGTATTATTTAGATTGCGGGTGGTCTTTGGTGCCGCCTCCAGCTTCTGGCTGGGGCATCTCGCCTGGTTGAGTTTCATCTGTGCTACCTTCAGCTACTTCTTCGCCTTCAGCACCTTCAGCTACTTCTTCGCCTTCAGCACCTTCAGCACCTTCAGGTATAGTATCGCCAATGGCCTCATCTAGAGCTGCAATTTCTTCTTCGCTTCTAGGTGGCTCTACTTTACATATTAACTGATCTGACTCTGTTAGTATCTCGACACCTTCCCCTACTTTAAGGCTAGAAACATGGATAGACTTAGTAAAATCATCTAAGCCAGAGATATCTACCTCTATATGAGAAGGCAAATTAGCAGGCAGGGTCTCAACCTCGACTTCTTCAATATTCTTAAATAGTGAGCCTTCTTGCTGAAATACTGCGGGGGCTTCCCCGATAAAATGGATTGGCACTTCGGTGCGAATGGCTTTACTCATATTGATTCTCAATAAATCAGCGTGGGAAACCTCATTGGTGAGTGGATCCGTGTCGATATCATGAATTAAAACATTTTCACCGCCATGGTCATCTATCTTAAGCTCTACAATGGTGCTATAACCAGCAGCAGCAAAAACTTTATTGAACTCCTTCTCATCTACAGCGATGGAGATATTGTCTTTTTTATTACCATAAACAACGGCCGGTAACTGACCCTCGCTTCTGATGGTAGTGAGTTTTTTACCAAAAACATCACGGGATTTTGCTGATATATGAATTGTTTCCATTAATTTCCTTGCTATAAAAGATACTTTTAGGTTACTTAGATTTTTTAAACTTCGTGGCTTGAGTGAGTCGCAGATGAAAAGAAGCTATCTCTTGTGAACTAATTGGGCCTCTCTCTATAAACTTAGCTCTTTCTCGGTAGCCAAGATCTGCTTTGCGACCAAGCTTAGAGCTATTCTGACGGCTAGCTCGCTCCAACTCTGACTGCAAAAATACAGTAGCCAACACAGGCAATGAGCAATCATGACAAGTGAGCTGCATAAAACAATGCTCCTCAACTTTTCCTAAAAAAGCTATATCGTCATGAATATAACTAGAGCCACAAGATGGGCACTTGTAAAAAACTTGTAAATTCTTGATCAAATCCTGAAGGTTTTTACTTTTCACGTTTTAATGTATTCCCTCTTGGTAGCAATCATACCATATCTGGAATAGTCGGTCAATTAACTTTATTATTATTTTTATCTAGCCGAGCTTTCTTTTTTTGGCATAAGTTAACCCCACCAATAATAAAGCCATCACAACCAACATAGCAATAATGCCAATAACTTTTTGGTGAGTAGAGCCTAATATCCCTATCAAGCCAAATATCAAGCAAATCATATAAATACACAGTACGGCCTGGCGTTGAGAAAACCCAGCATCTAAAAACATATAGTGTAAATGCCCCCTATCAGCAGTAAAGGGTGATTGCTTATGGGCTAAGCGCCTAACTACTGCCCAGATAGCATCTAGAATTGGTAGGCCCAGCACTAATGCCGCGGTAGCCAGCTTGGCACCCGAGAATATAGCTAGTATACCAAGTGTCATACCTAAAAAATATGCTCCGGAGTCACCATTAAAAATCTTAGCTGGATAAAAATTATAGATTAAAAACCCTAAACACGAACCCATTAATATAATTGCTATCATGGCAGTTTCGGGCTGATTAACTTTTTGACTAACTGCGAGCAAAAATATCACACCAGCTGCTATTGCCGAAACACCTCCAGACAAACCATCTATACCATCCAAGAAATTAATAGTATTAGTCATGCCAACTAGCCAAAATATAGCTAGCAATACAGCTACCCAGTTAAAGCTCAGGCTTAAGCCAAGTAAAGCGATGTTTACATTGGGCTGATAAAAGCTTAGGGTCTCTCCCAGTGGATTAGTAATGCTCTCGATTGTTATCCCAAAACCAACACTGGCTACGATTGCCGCTAAGACCTGCACGGAGAGCTTAAGCCAAGGACTTAGGCGCTTAATATCATCTACCAAGCCAATTGCTAGGACCATCGTGCCAGCCACTACAAGACCTATAAACTGCCTAGAAAAGCTACCCATTAGTGCTATGGAAACTAAAATAAAGGCTACATATATTGCCAGCCCCCCCGCTCGGGCTATTACGGTCTTGTGGAGTTTTCTAGCAGATTCTTCAGGGTTATCAACGGCACCAATTTTAATAGCAAGGCGTTTAACTATAGGGATCAATAAGGCAGATACTAAGAAAGCTATACCGAGGCCGAGGATATAGTTCATTTTTTAACTGCCTTTTCAGTTACATCAAAAACTTTTGGATAACGACCGAACATTAGCCTAGTTTGGGCATTAAGGGCTGCTGCTGAGCCAAAAAATATCGAAGTAACAGGTACTAAAACCCACTGCAAAACCATGAAAATAACTTTAGCCCTATGGTAGTGCTTAGGGCGAGGAGGCAACATCAATAAACTCAATAGGATCGTGATAAACTGCCCTATAAGTGCAAGAGTTAATATCCTTGATGCTATTACTGGCAACTGATGGGCGAGCACCTGTCGGTTAAATTCTTGATTTAAAAATAGTGGTGCCCAAGCCGCAAATGTCAGTATTAACGGAGCTGTTGCCCAGCTAATATGGCCCTCTAGGAGCCTAAAAAATTGAAGCCATTTTTTACCAAAAGCAATGTGCTTATTTTTAATATTATTGGTGATTACAAAAGGGATATCACTAGCTCCGTATGCCCATCTACGCAGTTGCTTGTATTGATTGACAAAGGTTTTACGGTAATTATCTGCCAACACAGCATCCTGATAGATAGGGACATAAAGCGGTGCTACCATGTGGTCGCCATCATAAGTAAAAAAGGTCCGCCAATACTGGTGCCCGTCTTCTACTATTGTTGTAACCGACCAAAAATCAGTATCAATTAAGGTCCGTAGGCTCTGGGCATGGGCCGCAAAGTTACGGAGTCTATTGTGTCGAACGCTCTCCATCATCAGCCAAAATGAATTACCGGTGGCAATTACGCGCATTGGCGCTGGGGCATCCCAAATATTATTAAAAAACATTGCCATCGGCTGGTAGCTAAAATGAATACGACTAGGGTTAATGCAGTA
The DNA here is from genome assembly GCA_009691435.1 of Candidatus Saccharimonadota bacterium. Taxonomy (GTDB): domain Bacteria; phylum Patescibacteriota; class Saccharimonadia; order CAILAD01; family BJGX01; genus SICB01. The sequence continues at coordinate 36,920 of SICO01000002.1, forward strand.
TTCATAGGTTAAATAAGAGAGGTACTTCTTATCAGGCCTATGGTCAGCATCAAGGGTAGTTACAATCACATTCTCGGGTTCAATATTTTGCTCCTGAAAATAAGTTTTAAGAATTCTGCCGGCATAAGTAATATTGGCGCCTTTTCCTGGCAGTTCTCCTGGGGTATTCTCAGGATGGCAAATGCTCATATAGCCACCAAATTTATGAGAAAACTCTTTTTCTAAAACCTTGGCAGTTTGGGCGGTATTGGTACCACCACTCTGCTCATAGGCCAATACAAAAATAATATTTTTAGAATCATATTCAGAGGCGAGGACAGATTCTAATGAAGGCCTAAGGACACCCAGAGATTCATTATAAACAGCTGTGATAATAACATGCGTAATATCGTCTGGGTGGATCAGTGTCCTTTGGTGTTGAGTGATTTGTTCTAGCCTATCAACTTCTGCTCGCATCTGGTGAAATTGTTTTTTATTACTACTTAATTTTACAAGCCCCAGAAAACCTGGCCTTGATACCCCTTCAAGCTTCTGCTTAGCCTCAGAGAATGCTTCTTCTATATTGCCTAGCTGGCCTAACCTCTGATCCCAATCAATCTTTTGGGCCCGTTTGATGGCACGATAACCTTCTACTAGCCCAAAGCTCATCCGTACTGATTTCAATAACCAAAATAGGTCAAAGGCTATAATAAAATAAGCCACCGCAATCGGCCAAACCAAGCTTAAGATAATTGGACTTGCGAGTAATGACCAGCTTATAAGCCCCGGCATCACCTCCCATATCCTATAAAACCATCCTTTATCAACAAGCCCTACGCCGAGAGTACTATAAGCTCCTGTATGGTTAGTTTGTGCCATAATTGATTACCGTGAAACCAATCAAAATAGCGGTGGCTAATATTGCGCACATTAGGCCAGCCATCATTAAAAATATGCTAATTAATCTGTTGCGGCTATGCAAAAGGTTTGCCAGCGCGAAGTTTGCGAGAGGTACCAAAACAGCGATTATTGGTATTTCATAAAGGTGATACCAGCTACCTAGCTGGTCAAAATTAGTTAGGCTAGAAAAACGAACTGGGATCTGGACTTGAGTCTGTTTAATATTGATAAGTGCCCAGATGATATTAAAAAGTACAACTCCTAAAGTCAGCATACACAGACTCAAAAACCAGCCATCTTTATAAATTGAATGGCTGGCGATTTGTAACTTGGGGTTAGCTTTAGTATTCATTGCTTGGTAGGTTTATTATACCAGAATACACCCGCTTTTAGGTAGCTACGAAGGCCGATGAGTGGGATTGAACCACTGGCCTATGCTTGTGCGGAAGCATCGCTCTACCTCCGCTAGCCAGCGTGTGAGCTACTGATCTAACCTAAAATTAAACTGGAGCCGATGAGCGGAATCGAACCGCTGGCCTACGCTTTACGAAAGCGTCGCTCTACCAACTGAGCTACATCGGCGTGGTGCGAATGATGGGAATCGAACCCACACCTCAACCTTGGGAAGGTCGCATTCTACCACTAAACTACATTCGCCTGCTACTAAAGTGCTCAGGCAGGTACTACCAATGTACTTTTTGCTCACTAACCAAGCGCGAAAAAGTACAATCTAACGAACCTAGCCTCACGACACAAGTATAATTCATATTTGCTATTTAAAACATATGGTAGATAATTTCCCCTACCACGCAAAAGAATAATCAAAAAGTGCACCATAGCTAGATAGTGCACTTTTAAGCAATTAGGCAGACCGTTCAAGGCAGCCTATAGGTAGTGGAGACTGCTTAAATTAGTTGTTTTTTAAGCTGGTCTGATAGTTTGCGCCATCTATCATATTCGCTAAGCTGGCTATCTGCTCGGCTTGCAAAAAAGGTAGAGCCAAAACTAGAAACTTGAGCCTTCTTACGGGTGTCTACCACATTACCGGTACACAAATACGGCACATGGGCATGCGCCTTGACCACCCTCACTTTTATTTTTCGTGGTCTTGATACTTGATAATATGTTAACATTGCAGATTTTGAATACATTTTTAATTCCTTTTTGTTTTTATACTTTTGTTTTTTGTAAAAAATAACCCACTTCCTCCTAATATAGTATGAAGTGACTTACTACCTGATGGTCTCCACCTACCAGATAAGGCTATATACTAGCAAACATAAGTACTAATGTCAAGCATAAAAGGCGTAATATGACTAAAAGATTGAATAATAAGAGCTTTTTTGCTAAGATAATCAGGTTAATTTAGCTTATTAGCAGATTCAAGCATATTACCATTAAGCCAAGGGCCCGTAGTGAAGTGGTTATCACGCCTCCCTGTCACGGAGGAGATCGCCGGTTCAAATCCGGTCGGGCCCGCCATAAAAGAAGACCACCGAAAGGTGGTATTTTTTTATGATGAGCGCTCGGCGATTTGAACCGGCTCTAGAGAGCGTAGCGAACGGGCCGGTTAGACAGATGCTCCGGCAATCTGTCGCTATCCGG
>SICO01000025.1 GCA_009691435.1 Candidatus Saccharimonadota bacterium
GTGCCCTACCAGCGCGCCACGATTAAAATAATTAAAATTACCTACTACAGCGTTTGGTCCTATCACTACCCCTGCCCCATAATAATTACCAACTCCCTGCAGCATTCCTTTCGATAAATAAGCCCGTGGGTGAATAAGATTTGAAAAATCTATGTTGTACTTTTTTAGAATTTTAAGATAAGCCTGTTTGTTCGGGTTTAGAAACCCAAAGATATACTTTTGTTTGCCTTGCGGGACAAAATCCGCAATATTTATGACTAAGTTATTTAATTTTTTAGCCAAATGTGGCTTGAGCGGCTCGTTCGCCACAATATTTGTGAGTCTGCCACCATTAATTTCTATGGCATCGATAACATCAAATATAAGATTGCCAGCCCCAAAAACTACCCAGCTAGTTTTGCTATTTTTGTTGCTCATAAAAGTAGCTTATCAGTTGCGATACAATATAGTCCACCAATTGTTCATGAATATTTGGGTTGATAGGCAAACACAGACTCCTGTCGAAAAAATCCCAGGCCTTTGGGGCTTGTTGCTTGGTTCCTAATGGTTGATATTTGACGGTTGTATAAATATTTCTAGATAACAAAAAATTGGCCAGATCATTACGCAGATGATTGTTTTTTAGAACTATCCAAAAAAGGTAGGTCGAATTTTCGACTCCCGTCGGTACGGGTGGAATAACAACATGCCCGTCTGCTACCAATTGTCTGAGCTTTTTGTGGTACCAATCCAATACCTTTTTGCGCTGCTCTAGATTTTGCTTGATACCCTCTAGTTGCGAAAGCCCAATTGTTGCCGTGATATTATTCATCGATAGCTTCAAGCTTGGATTGATAGCGCCAATCTCCCACCATTTCTTGCTAGAGCCACTTTTGGCGAAACTACTGTTGTTTTTTTCTAAAATGCCATAATACGACAGTGACCTGCAGTACTCTATAATTTTTTTATCATTACCTAGTATCATCCCACCCTCACCTGTAACGAGGATTTTATTCATATCAAACGAGTATAGTGCGTAATCATATTGCTTGGCAGTATATTTGCGATGCTGCTTAGTAAAGGGTGAGTTTGCGGCGTCTAGCACCAGGATAATGTCGTTTCTTTTAATCTTATTTAAATGCTTCTTGAGCTCCTTTATAGCAAATGGGTAGCCGCCATATTCTAGGCCAATAATAACCTTGGTATTTTTTGTAATATTACTCTTGATGCTCTCTAGGCTGGCATTGGGGATTGTGGCATCAACATCTACTACTCTATATTTTATCTTCAAAATTTCGAGTACGTTTTTTATCCCAAAAAAGTGGGTGCCAGGAATCAACACTTCATCGTTAGATTTAAGTTTTAGCGCCTTCAATAATACCCAGAACGCATTTGTACACGAATTTGTCGCTACCGCATCGCTGAAGCCAATGTATTTTGCAAATGCAACTTCGAACTTTCTAACTTCAGCTCCGTAGCCTACCAAGTGGGAATTCAGTACTCCCTGCAGGTTATTTGTAAGATTAATATCGAACGAATTACCAAATACCGAAATTATTTCTTTGCCGAGCAAACCTTCTATCTTTTTATCGGTCATCCTTTTATAGCTGCGTTCGTCGCCTTCTGTGGTCGCTTGAATATCGAGGATGGTAACTTTTTGATTTTTAGATATTTTAAGCCAGTATTTAAAATCATTGCTTAAGTCGCCGTCTTTATAGTTTGTCGGGTAATGATTTTTTTTGGCGACACTCTTTGAGAAGCAATAATTCACGATTGTAATATGGCCCTCAACATCGATAGGATCTATTGGGTAGGTTGTTCCGTGATATTTTGTTTTAACTAGCATGATGTTGTTTATAATTAATTTCTGCGCAACATAGAGTTTTGCAAGGTAACTATTTTCTGTAATGCAAGTATCGGTATCTAAAAAGTGATACCATTTGGCATTAAAGTGCTGTAAGCAAAAATCGCGTCTTTTGCCCGAGTTGACCATTATTTCTGCAAAGCTTACGGTAAGCTCCTGTATGGTTTCGACATAAATAAATCTATCATCAGTTTTATTTAATTTGGCGACATATGATTCGATTAGAGGGGAGTTGCCGTTACTAACAAGGACATGAATAAAATTTTTGTAGGTCTGGCCTTTTAGATCTATGATTAATTTTTTTAGAGAAATTAAAGCAGGGTCAAAAACTGGAGTAATAATGCAAAAAGTGGGCTCAGACTTGTTCTTGTTTTCAAAGCTATCAAGCAAATTGGCGAACTTATGCAAACCCACAACTCTATTTTTTAAGGAGTCCTTAATGGTAGTTAAGCTCACTTGAGGCCTAACATAACCCTAGCTTCAGCCGGAGTGGCAATCTCTAGTTGCATCAGTTTAGCTATTTTGACTATTCTACTTACTAGCATTTCGTTAGAGGCCATTATAGACTTGTCTCTATCAAAATACTGGTTATCTTCTAGGCCGACCCTGACGCCTCCACCCATACTCATACTCATAATGTTAGCGTCAAGCTGGTACTGGCCGACTCCGGCGATACTCCAGACCGCGTTTGCCGGAAGCAATGAGTAAAATGATGAAAAAACTGCAGGGTGCAACGGCGAGGTACCAAGTGACCCTAACAAAATATTAAAATAAGGATGCGAATCTTTAATAATACCTTTATCTATTAAATAATTAGCCTTGTGTAGCATCCCTGGTTCAAAAACTTCAAGTTCGGGTTTAATGCCTTTTTCCTGCATTTTACTGGCTAGTTGCTCAATGATATCTGGCGGATTCACAGATGCGGTGCTAATAAAATTCATGGAGCCTACCGTAAGTGAGGCCATATCTGGCTTGAGGTCGCCTTTTAGATCCAGGCACTCTGACCGTCTTTCGAAGTCAGACCAAGCTCTGCCGCTGGTGGTGGCATTTAAGATTACTTTATCATTCTGGCTTCTGATGCCATCTATTATTTTGCCGAATTCTTCTTTTTTCCAGGTTGGATTGCCGTTTTCGTCGCGCGGATGAATATGTATAATCGAAGCTCCAAGTTTGACACAGGCCAAGCTTGATTTTATTATTTCACTGGATGTAACAGGCAATCTTGGATTGGCTTGTTTAGAAGATACCATTCCTGTTGGGCAGAGATTGATGATTAATTTTTTCATAATTACATAATGTCAGATTTATCAAGATGGCGAAAGTATAAAGTTACTTTTTAACTTCAATATAAATTGTTACAGGGTCGTCATGCGTATCATAACGAAAGCCATATCCTGATTTCATAAACCCATACTGTTTGGCCTCACGAAAACCTATTTCTTTTAGAATGTCCTTCATATGCCTCGGAGTGTAGGCATATCTGTGCCCCCAAGAGAACAACCTATCTGCAAGGATTTCATCCCAATGGCCAAAACGCAAGTTAAGGTGGGGTAGGATGTGTTTTTTATGCTTTCTTGAGTGGGTTAGGTAAGAGCTTACTAGCTTATTGAGGCCTGGCCAGCCAATTCTCATTACACACCCTGGCTTTAGTACTCTATAGCACTCCTCTAAAAGTTTATAGCCGTCTTCTTTATCAAAATGCTCAATAACATGTTCGGAGAAAATCCTACTAACTGTATTGTCTTTAAGTGGTATCCCACCTAAAAGGTCCACCTTAACTGCCCCACCGCTAGTATCTATATCGTAGTTGATCCACCCACCAATAATATGACTACTGGAGCCTAAGTGAATATTAATAATTTTTGTTGTGGGGCGATTAATTGCTTTTTTACTATTAGGCATTATTTCTGCCTCAGAGCCAGCTCATAAACCTCTAGAGTTTCTTGAGCTGTCTTGTGCCAGCTGTATTTCTTGACTTGGCGATTGCCTTTTACAACTAGCTCACTAGCAAACTTTTCGTTGGTCAAGACTGCCAGCATGGTTTCGGCCATATTGTTGGTGTTGCGTGGGTCAAAATAAGCTGCGGCGTCGCCTAACACCTCAGGCATGCAGGTAGCATTACTACTAGCCACCGGCAGGTGGTGTGCCATAGCCTCCAGTGGTGGCAGCCCAAAGCCTTCTGAGAGCGACGGAAAAACATACAACTTGGCGTTTTTGTATAGCCCTGCTAACTCTTGATCGGTAACGAAATCAGTAAAAACAACTCTATCTTGCAGGCCAGCATCGGCTACCAGTTGCTCTAGCCCTCTATGAAAGGTGTCTTTTTTGCCAGCAATAACCAGCTGGTAATCGAGCATGTATTTGGTGATTAATTTGCCAAAGGCCATTATCATTCGCTCTAGGTTCTTGTGCGGATAAGCGTTGCCAACATACAGTACAAAGGGCTTATTGATACCTTTTTTGTCTAAATTTACTCTGGGAGTAGCAAAATCTTTATCGACGGCTTCGTGGGTAACGCTTATTTTATTACGGCGCACCTTAAATGTTTTTGCAACATCCTCTTTGACATATTCGGTAGGCACCAAAACAACACTGGCTTTTTTAATGCCTTGGCGCAGTACAATATTGCGCATCACCTGCTCCTTGAACATATAGTAGACTTTACGGGCCATGGAGTTTCGTAGGTTTCTGAAGTGTAGTAGGGTCAAATCGTGAATTGTAATTACAAACTTGCCTTTGTATGCAACCGGAAAATTAAAATTAGTAAAATGTACTAAGTCGGGCTTGCGAGCCTTAAGTATCGAAAGTATTTCGGTTTGCTCTTTAACTCCAAAAAAATTAGCAGTTGTACGAACATACTCTAGGTTGTCGGCCTTAAGATCGAGGTTTTTGGTATCGATATCGCGAACCAGTAATTCGTACTGGTTTTTTTTGTCGATCTCTAGTATTGCCCTAAGGGTGTTTTCGATATAGCGGCCAATGCCGGTTTTTTTGATTCCTCTGCCGTCTATTAGTATCTTCATAGGTATGTATTATAGCAAGCTTGGGCTATAGATGTTAGTGCTGATAACCTGGCCCCAAAAATTAGCCTACCGCTTGCGACTATAAAGCTTAATGAGTACAAAATTGAATACTATTAGCAATAACAGCATCACAAACCCCTGCTGAACGAAATGATAGCTAGATTGGTTTGATATCGGACTGAAGATGGGTAAGTTTTGAAGCAAAGGCAGTTTTTGGGTTATTATGTTGTCGGCTCCGGCATCAAAATAAACAAATCCCATTTCGCGAAATATATTAACTCGATAAATAATAGCAATGCTGATTAGTGCGCTAATGGTAACTGTGGTGGCTAGCAGCCCTGTCTCTAATTTGTTATTTTTATTAAAGTATTTTGCTATTAAAAATACCACGGCGTAAATTGCTACCAGCATATAGCGGCCAGACGGAGCAAATGAGCCGCTCCAGTCCGTAAAGCCAATTTGAGCTACCAGCAAAAGCAATACCCCAGCGGCTACTGATATTGCCAATACAGCTTCATTAGTGACTGACTTTTTTTGAATGGCTCGCTTAATTGCTAAAACCAAATCTTTGAGTCCGTAATAAATATATGGGCCCGCCACCAATAGCACCGGAAAGTATACTGCCAGGCCCTTCGCCCTATCAAATAGCATTGCAATAATATTGGTGGCAACATTGGCGCCAAACAACTGGCCGTTTTCGCCGTATAGCTTGGTTGGGCTATAAAAACCGTAGCTAGCTTTTAAGAAACTGGCATATAAAACAACAGCGCTTAGTAGCAAAAAATAGTATGCTCCGAGTTTTTTGGCTGTTTGTGATATGCCCCATTCTTTGATGAGCACAATATTGTGGCCCAAATAAATAGGTGCCAAAATTATAATTGCCTTGGTGTGCAATAACATACCAGCCACCATTATTAGGACGAATACGAAGTTACTGACTCTGTCTTGTTTGGCAAACAACAGCACTGCAGCTGCGACCAAAGTGACAATCAGTAGGTCTGGCATTATTGCACCCAGATTTTGCCACAAAAATGTAGAAGATAATAAAATAACCATCCCCAGGAAGACTCTGCCATCAGACTTAATGTACTTTTTGAGTATCTTATAGAACAACACTATCGATAGCAATTGGAGTAGTATTATTAAAAACCTAGCTCCAGCTAGCCCAAAAATCTTATACGGCAGCGCCATAGTTAACGGAAGGCCAACCGTATGAATAGAGTACCAATCGTCAGAGTGGGCGGTGTCTATTGCTGGCGATGTGTGTGGATATATGCCAGTAAGGCTGTAGCTACCTGTGGATCTGTTGAGCAAGTAGTCGTTTTTCAGATTAAAGTCGCCATCGCTGACGAGGCTATCGGTCATCATTAGGTAGTGCGGTTCGTCACCAGAAGTATAGATTTCCTTGCCAAGATGGCCTTTCAAAAATAAGTTACTAAGCATAAAAAGCACCGCAAGGGTTATCAAAATCAGCCATTTGTGGCTAATCAGGTTTTTACTTATCTTGCCCATAAATTAGCGGCGGCTTTGCTTTTTTAGAGACTTAATTTTAATAACACCAAGCAAAAGCCCAATCGGGAACCAAATATATATCACATACAGTGTCGAGTAGCCCTGGTATTGAATTGCCTGAGATATCAGGTATAGCGATATTATGGCCGCAAAAAGGCTGGTCTCGTTACTCGGTTTGCTAAGACCCAGCTGGAGGCCCTTAAAAATCATCGAAGCAATAAAAACTACCACCAGCAGCAGCCCTACTAGGCCGGTTTCAACCAGCAGCTCGAGCGGCAAGTTATTGACGATGGTCCACTTGCCTTCTTTGGGAATATTGTTTTGAACGACGGGCCCAAACTGGCCTGGACCAACCCCAAGCAACAATACGGCCTGCTCGGTAGAGACAATATCGATGGCTTTTTGCCGCGACATGGCTCGCCCGTCGTTGTCATCTAGGCTGGTGTTCTTTGCGTGCTCAAAATAGGCGCTAGTGCCCTTTTGGCCCGACTTAATGGTGCTTGCTGCATCGGTAGGTATTTTACTAATAAAACTCATCATTAGCAGACCCAAACCTATACCTACTAGTATTACTGCGCAGCTTGACAATATTTGGCGCAAGCTAGTTAGTTTGAGCTTTGCAAATAGAGCACTGCCAATTAGTAATACTCCCGCCATCGCATATAGTGCGCCTCTTGAGACGGTCATAAAAATAATGAAACTAAATAAAAATAATAATGACCCAGCAAGCTTTTGTGAGATAATTTTTTGCTTGCTGTCTAGTGCTAGGCAAAAGGCAGCACAAAATGGCAGTAGCAGGTACGAAGCAAAGTATAGTGGCTCTAGCGACATAGAGTGAATTCGCGGAAAGCCAAATACTTGCCACGAGTACATTTGCCTGATGCCGGTAACCGAATTAGGCAAGCCATAAAGATTGCCCAAATACTGGAATAATCCAAACAAGCAAACCCCCACAGCAGACAAGAATAGGCTATAGATTATTGGCTTGATGTATTTTTTATTAAACAGCAACGACACTGATAGCGCCAAGAGGATAGTAAAAGAATTAAACAACACCACACTAACTCCTCTGGTGATATTGATAGACTGTGGTATCAGTAGAGCCAGCCACACCAAAAACGCAATCAGTAGCTTTTCTGGAAAACCAAGATTGAAACGGGCTTTTTTGGTAGCCAGCAAATAGGCAACTCTAATAATGAGCACTAGCCCAATTATTACGCTAGGTCTAATAGTTGCGTCGAATACCTCGAACGATGGAATACGCTCAAAAGGCAAAG
>SICO01000026.1 GCA_009691435.1 Candidatus Saccharimonadota bacterium
TAACAAGATAAGGATTAAACTAAAAACAAATTTATCAAAAGGGTTCTATCAATGTATTATTATTTGTTTTTAGTGTGTGGCTTGCAGACATTGTCGCTGCAATCCTCACCCTCTAGCAGCCTTATGATGTCATCTTTATCATGGGAACCACAAAGAGCCTGCTTAGTATCGACATTAACAAAGGCTGGTACGCCGGCGAAACCACCACAGGCTTCAGCTATAATCTCCTTATGGGCTTCCATTTTATGAGAGTTTTCTTTATTGTTCCAAACTTCTAGCTTCTGGATTGAGGCCCCTGTTTCAGTCTCAATTTCTTGAATTATCGGCTTCATAGACATACAGTGCGGACACGATTCACCATAAAACTCAATTACACGACCATACTTTTTTGCCATCATTCCTCCTAATTACCATTACTAATGGTAATAGTATAACCCCATATAATTAATATTTCAAAATTATTGCGCTAAGGCCTTATCAATAGCCTGGCTAATAGAACCAGTGCCTGATTCTTGATCAATCAATACCCCATTCACAAAAAAGCTAGGTGTGCCTTTGACTCCAAATGCATCACCGAGTCCAGCCTGCTGATTGATAAGGTCGATTACTTTTTGGCTATCAGAATCTTTTTTGAACACGTCCACATCAATGCCTAGCTCACGAGCGTAAGCTTCGAATTTTGACTGTGGGTTTTTTTGCTTGCTCCAGTCGTCCTGACGATCATATAAGATATCGTGCATCTCCCAGAATTTGCCTTGCAGGGCAGCGGCCTCGGCGGCTTGGGCGGCAGCTTGAGCGTTGGCGTGTATGTCAACCAGTGGGAAGTTTAAAAAAACGAATTTTAGTTTGCCCTCATACTTAGGCAGGATTTCGTCCTTGATAAGCTTATAATACTGTTTGCAAGCAGGGCACTGATAGTCACCAAACTCCGTTAGGGTCACCTTAGCATCAGCTGGGCCTTGAGAATTACCTTCTCTTAGCTTGGCTACATCGGCCTCTACTTTTAGTTTTTCAGTGTTAGCTTTTTGGGCAGGGTCAGCCTCTGGGCGACTCATTGCATAAATCACAAACCCGACGACTAGAACTATTAAGCATACAAAAATTATTGTAGGTAGGTTTTTTTTCATTGTTATATTCTAGCAAATTTTAATAAATCTAAAAAGCATAAGAACTACAAAGGTACTAAGCTCAAGTTAACTTAGTTTAGCCTTAATCTCAACAAAGGTCTCAACCTGACGTGTTTTGGGATCAAATTTTTTAAACTCTAATTTATCTGGTGTATTTAAGGTATTCTTAGCAGTATAGTACCTACTGCCAGTTGCTTTATTTCTAAGGACTGTTATTTGTCGCTTGGTATTCTTTGCCATAATAATTCTTTCCTATAATTTTATTATTAGCGCCCATCATACCAGATTACAATGATACTTTCAAGCTTATTTTTAACTACCGGGTGATTAATTAAATATCTAAAACTATTGAAACCGGACAATGATCGCTACCTACTTGTTCAGGATGAATATCAGCTGATTTTATCTTACTCTTCAGGCTCTTACTGGCTAGCCAGTAATCAATCCGCCAGCCAACATTATTTGCTCGAGCATTCCCCCAATGGGTCCACCAGGTGTAATAGCCGTTGCCTGACTTAAAGAGTCTTAGGCTATCTATAAATCCAGCTTTAATGAAATTCCCCAGCCCTTCACGCTCTTCGGCAGTATAACCCTTTTTGCCTTCATTGGGCCCAGGTCTGGCCAAATCGTCTGGGGTATATGCAACATTAAAATCTCCGCAAACCAACACTGGCTTTTTCTTATTAAGGAGGGCGCAATGCTCCAAGAAAGCTGGGTCCCAATGCTTGTGCCTTAATGGTATCCGACTCAAATCATCCTTGGAGTTAGGAGTATAGACAGTAACGACGTAGAATTTTGCAAATTCAGCAGTCATTACCCGCCCTTCCGTGCTGCTATCTCTATCTTCGCTATCTACTAGCTGGTACTTTTTTGTAATGTTGCCGGGGATACCATTAATAACCTTGATGGGTTCTTTTTTAGAAAATATTGCCGTACCGCTATAGCCCTTTTTTTCGGCTGAATTCCAAAACTCAAAGTAATTTGGTAAGTCAATTTCAACCTGCTCTTGATTAGCCTTAGTTTCTTGGAGACAAATAATATCAGGCTGGTAATTTTTAAGAAACTTCTGAAACTCGCCCTTATTAATGACTGACCTGATACCATTAACATTCCATGAGAATAATTTCGTCATTCAAACATTATAACAAATCCGGTAATAGTCTGCTCGGGGGAAACTTCATGAGGAGTAAAAACGGCATGTGGATGATTGATCTTCTTTGGCGTAATAAATTACTAGCCGAAGTGAAGAATCACCCACAAGCACACTTCTATCTCTCGCAAAATAATGGCCTCCTTTAGTTTGTCTTTTTAGTCCTGCCTACTGCCATATTCTTGGCATGTATGACCTTAGCATGTATAACTTCAACATGCTTAGCTTTGGCGTGTATAGCTTTGGCGTGTATGGCCTCTGCTCTTCTAGCCCATTTTGATGCCATTTCATCTAATATATCCTCGACAACCTGGCGGTCGTGCAACAAGTTGCGTTGTACACGACGAAATTGCTTTAAAGCTCTGCGTCTTTTCATATCCTTCACCTCCTTTCAAAAAAGCGGTGTAACTACATTATACACCCATTGTAACGATATAGAGGCTTAAATTGTGACAAAACGCTTATGCTCAACAGATTTATAGCTATGCCAGGAGTTTGTCTATCTTGGCAGCCATTATAAAGTCATTTTCGCTGAGCCCTTCGACGGCATGTGTGTAAAGCTCTATCTGGACGATATTATAGAAAATATAAATATCAGGATGGTGATTTTCGTGGTTAGCAACGCCGGCGACATCATTAACGAATTTCATCGCTTCTTTAAAATCCTTAAACTTCAATTCGCGCTTAATGCTATGGTCCTTAATGACCTTCCATTCTTTACTAATCTCTGCAGTGTAGGTAGTAATGTCATCATGAGGCATTGCTGGTGTACCACCTTCGCAGGCGAAACATGCCCTGGTAGCCAAATCTTTCACTGTATACCCTCCCCCGTGTTAGTGTTGATAACAATAATTATATAGTAAAATAGCTATACTATGGGCTTCCAACCACAACAAAATGTCGATCTCGCAGAACTAACTACTTTTAAGATTGGCGGCCAGGCCGCCTTTTATACTGTAGTGACCTCGGCAGACGAATTACCAGAAATATTTGCCTGGCTCAAGCAAAATAGCTTACCCCATCTTGTGCTGAGTGGTGGCAGCAATACCATCTTCGGCGATGGGATATTCCGAGGGCTGGTTATAAAAATTAGTATTATGGGCTTCGCTGTACTCAGCGAATCAGAAAAATCAGCCGTTATTACGGTTGGATCTGGTGAAGACTGGGATGCCATAGTCGCGAAAACTATTGACTTAAAACTAGGCGGGATAGAAGCGCTGTCTGGCATACCAGGCATGTGTGGGGCAGCTCCCGTTCAAAATATCGGAGCCTATGGTCAAGAAATTAAAGACACCACACTATCAGTAGAAGTTTTTGATACTGATAATAGCGTGGTTACCAGCCTCACCAATGCAGAATGTGAATTTGAATTTCGTAATAGTACTTTTAAAGCTACCCAAAAAGACCGCTACATTATTACGGCTATAACTCTTAAGCTTTCTAAATTACCGCCGTCAATACCTCAATACAAGGATGCTATTAACTACTTTAAGGAGAAAAATATTTCTACCCCAACCCTACCGCAGATACGCAAAGCTATTTTAGAAATTCGTAGAAATAAGTTTATGGATCCAGCTGTGATGCCTAATGCAGGCTCTTTTTTCAAAAACCCAATCGTGGCGGAGCTCGTGGCCAAGAAAATAATCGCGCAAAATCCTGATGTTAAAGTATACCCAGAGGATACCAAAATAATTCCACTTGAAGGTGGCAATTATAAAATAGCCGCCGGCTGGCTAATACAAAATCTTGGGCTGAAGGGACTGGAACTCGAAAAAGTCAGGGTTGACCCCAACCATGCGCTAGTCTTAGAAAACAAGGGCGGTGCTACTCAAAAAGACCTTAAACAATTAGTATCTAAAATACAAGATTTGGTAACTAAAAAATACGGCATCACGCTAGAGGCCGAGCCAGTGATAGTAGAGTTCTAGTACCTAAGAGTAATATTAACTAGGCCATAGTTTTAACTATGCCTAACGAAACGTCCGAAAAAATAATTATATGTAAAATACTTATTTTAATAAGTCTAATTTATCACCAAGAGTTTTGATTTCACTAAGTTTGCACATAAAACTATCGAATTTGCCTGACCGACTAATAACCTCTACGCTAGCTTGCTCGAGAGTTTTTTTACTGACTACAATTTGAATTGGGCAGCCAATGAGGTCGGCGTCGGCAAATTTTTCGCCTGTACTGGCAGAGGTTCTGTCGTCGAACAGGCAAATATCTGCGCCGAGTGTTTGATAGACTTTTTCGCCAGCCTTGATATTAGCTTCATCACTGAGGGCGACGATATGGTACTGGTACGGTGCAACTTGGCTGGGCCATACAATGCCCTTCTCGTCGGCAAATTTTTCTACTATTACGCCCATCAGTCTTGATATACCGACCCCATAGCTACCCATCCAGACGAGATTCTGGGCATTGTCGGCATCAGAGTACTTGTAGTCCAGGAGTTCCGAAAACTTGGTACCGAGCGGAAAAATGTTGCCAACCTCGCAAGCCCTGACTTGCTCTAGATCATCGAAATTGACACCCAACTTTTTGGTATCTTCTGGTGTGGCGACTTCTTTGTTGTAAGCGATGTTGTTTTTCTTATCGAGGTAAATGGTGTCTTCACCGCTTTCCAGTACGGTCTGGAACTCGTGCGAATAGCTTGAGGTAAAATCGCCGCCCGAGGCCAGGGTTATATAGGTATCATCGCCAATTCCAAGCTTGTCATAGATGGCATTGTAGCTAGCTTTAGCAGTTTCGTAAAAATCATTAAGGTCCGCTTCACTAGTATGGAAGCTATAGAGGTCTTTCATAATAAATTCCCTGCCCCGCAGTAGCCCAGATTTGGCCCTTGGTTCGTTGCGAAACTTGGTTTGTATTTGATATAGCGCATACGGAAAATCCTTGTAGCTAGTGCGGAAGTGCTTTGCCATTGGAGTAATGAGCTCTTCGTGAGTCGAATTCAGAATATATTCGGTATTGCTTTTTGCCAGCGCCTTTTCATTGGCTGGCTTGGTGCTCATCAAAACATCGATGCTATCGTGGCGGTTAGTGGCATGCCAACGATCCTTTCCTGAGAGCGATGGCAACAAAAGTTCTTCGCCGATTTTATCGATTTCTTCCCGAACAATACTTTCAATATTTTTAATAACTCTTAAGCCTAATGGTAAAAAAGCGTAAACTCCGGCCATTTCTTGATAAATATAGCCAGCCCTAATTAGTAATTTGGCATTAATCGACTCGGTCTGGATCGAAATGTTTTTGCTAGTCTTGGAAAATAATTTTGATAGTTTCATAGCTATAAGTATCTAATAGTTATAGCTATGTTGCAAGAATAAAACCCCCAGCCTACTTGTCTTGAAATTTAAGCCTGGCCCTCAAGGCATTTAAAATCACAACGATGTCAATTGCTTCTTGCATAAATGCCCCCACTACTGGGGCTATAAAGCCCAGCACTGCAAATACCATTAAAACTGAGCTAAGCCCAATCCCTGCAAAAATACTCTGTTTGGCGATTTGAACGGATCGCTTTGAGATTACCACTAGTTCACTAAGCCTGCCGATATTATCTTGCATGATAACTGCGTCGGCGGCCTGAGAGGCTGCAGTTGAGCCTTTGGCGCCGAGTGCGATGCCAACATCTGAAGCAGCAAGAACTGGCGCATCATTAATGCCATCACCTACCATAGCAATCGGGCTATGCTTTTTCTTTTCTGTTAATAATAATTGTACTTTTTGAGCTGGCAAAGCCTGGCTATGTACATCTGTAATGCCGAGCTTATGAGCAATAGGTTCGCTGACTTGGCTCCTGTCGCCAGTTAACATGATAAATTTACTGATACCTAGCTTTTTAAGCGCTATAATCGTATCTTTAGCCTCTGGCCTAATCGGGTCAGCAAAGACAATAGAACCTAAATACTCCTTATCTTTACTCGCGAAGAGAGCTGTCTGCTGATGGGAGCTATGCCCGATACAAACCGGGGTGTCTACATTGACGCCATTTTCTTTTAAGAAGTTGGCACTGCCAACCAATGCTTTTTTACCTCCAATATCAGCCGACATCCCCTTGCCAGCAAACTCCTTGGGTGCTGTAGGCTTATAGAGGGTTACTTTTTTAGATTTTGCATAGTCCACTACAACTTGTGCCAGGCTGTGCGTAGAAAACTGCTCAACGCTAGCGACAATTTTAAGTAACTCATCTTGAGATATCCCACAGGGCTCCACGCCTGACACGGCTGGTTTGCCCTGCGTTAATGTGCCAGTCTTGTCAAAGGCAATTGCCTGCAACCTACTTAGCTGCTCTAATACTCCGCCGCTTTTTATAATGACACCCCTGCTAGCTGCACGGCTCATGCCAGAAACTATTGCTACTGGTGTCGCTATTAATAACGGGCATGGTGTAGCAACCACCAGCACCGAAAGCGCCCTCAAAGGATCGCCACTTATCCACCAGGCTACACCGGCTAGAGTAAAGGCAATAATTGTAAATGGCAAACTATAAATATCAGCCAATCGTACCAAGGGAGATTTTTTTGTAGAAGCCTCACTAACTAACTTAATTATCTGCTCATACTGGCTATCTTTGCTGATATGGGTGGCGTGGATTTCTACTGCTCCATCTAAATTCACTGAGCCAGCTAGCACCATATCGCCGATTGTTTTGTTTTCAGGTAAACTCTCGCCAGTAATAGCAGACTCATCAACAGCCGTAGCCCCCTTATATATTTTGCCGTCAACTGGCACCATATCGCCGGGCTTTAAAAGCAGCCTATTGCCTACAATAACTTTTAATACCGGAATCTCTTCTACCTTTGAGCCTTGTATAATATGCGCGATTGTTGGTTTGCGGTTGAGTAAACTATCGAGTTCATGGCGGGCACGCTTTTTAGCGTACACCTCTAGGGCTTCTCCGCCAGTTAGCATGATCACTATCACCCCAGCCGGTATATATTGTCCTAGCAGTAAAGATGAGCCGATTGCAGCAAGAGCGATGACGTCGATCCCGACTTGCCCTGAGCGTAAGGTTTTAATCATATCTCGAACGCTCGGGATTATCGCAATAACCGAAACCATCACAACGCCAACTTGCGCTAGGTTGGGCTGGCCAGCAATAGACAGTAGTAAGCAACCCAATAGTGCCAAAAGCACAAAAACAAGATTATAGTATGGAAAGTTTAAGCTAAAGTTTTTAGGCATTAAATACATAATACAGGTTATGTGCGACTAATAATATCTTTG
>SICO01000027.1 GCA_009691435.1 Candidatus Saccharimonadota bacterium
AAAAACGCCAAGCCCAGAGCAATTTCTATAAAGGGGTAGATATGGGCATAGAGTTTGCTGCGTTTAGCGACAATATCATACATCTGATAGGCTTCCGCAAAGGCCGAGAGCTTGGCGACTTTAAAGGCGCCAAAGACCAAAAAGAACCCAGCCATAAAATCTAGCATCATACTAGCCGTACTAAAATTATTTACCGCCATAGCCTTAACTAGCACCAAGGCCATAATTATTATAAATATTACTATTAAAGGTAAAAATGATTTGAATTTAAAATAATACTTCATATGTTTAAAGTATATACCATATTACCCTAGTGTGCTTGTGCTAAAATGTTAGGTATGAGCGAGTTTCTTAAAGCCATCAACTCCAATCCAGATACCAGCAAGGCAATTGTTGTACTCCCAGATATTTGGGGGCAAACTAACTATGCCGTAGCCTCATGCCAGGAGTTTAGTAATCAATTCAATCAGCCATGTTACCTGCTAGATTATTTTTATCAGCTTACCAATCAAGCTAATAATTTCAGCCCAGACAAGGATCAAGCCGTAGCTGTTGGGTTAATGCAAGAGCTCAAAGGTGAGGATTTTGTGCTTATCTTTGAGCAGGCTTTAGAACTAATTAAAAAGGCCCAACCAAAAATTAGCGAGCTGAGTGTGGTTGGATTTTGTTTTGGTGGCCGATTGGCCTACTTGAGTGGCCTAAGTAGCAGTGTCAAAAAAATTATATCTTTTTATGGCGCCGGTGCTCACAGCGCCAATTATTATCAGGAGCGAACACCAGTTGGAGCTTTGTGTGATGTTCGTGCTGGCGATGCTAGCCTGCAGGTGCTATCTTTTTATGGTACGGCCGACGCCAGCATACCAGCAGCTGATATTACAAAAACAGCCGAGCAGTTCAAGCATGCCCGCATATCTTATAGCGCCAAACAATACTTTGCAGGGCATGCCTATTTTCAACCAGGTAGAGATAGCTATGACCTCAAAGCTGCTACTTCCTCGTGGCAGGATTTAGCTAAGTTATTAGCTTAAAATTCGGTAGTTATTAAGCAATAAGCATAAGATTTATCTATATTTTTGTGGCTTATCTTGATATAATAATCTTATTATAAGGATAAGTATATTTGGATGCGAGATAAATGTATTATTTAAAACATCTGAAGATTAAGTTAGTAGCTTTTTTCTCTATTGTTATTGCTATCTTGCTTATTTTACTGCCTATTAAATTATCCGCGGCCAACGGGGTCGCCCAGGGCTATAAAGTAAGCGGTAATATCCTGGCAGGTATGTCTGTTTCGCTCTTGGGAGATACATTACATGCCGCTAATCAGGACAACCAAGACAACCTATTGGGTGTTGCGGTCTTGCAAGATCAGGTGGCAGTTAGTTTAAGCACCAACCCAGATCAAGCTCAGGTAGTTACTAGTGGTGTGGCAAGCGCCTTTGTTTGTAACCTCAATGGTGATATCAAAAATGGCGATCAATTAGTGCCATCGCCGCTTTCGGGGGTCTTAATGAAGGCTACCGAAGTAGGCCGAGCAATGGGTTCTGCTCAGCAAGACTTTAGCGCCACTAATGCTGGCACACAAACCAGAGATGTGACTACCAAGGATGGCACAAAAAAACAAACTACGCTTGGGACAATTCAGATATTAGTTGCTCGCAACGATTTTATACCTAAACCCACTGATGTTCCAAAGGCGCTACTCCCTTTCCAAAGTGTCTTCACAGGTGCCGCAGGGCATGACGTCTCGGTGCCAAGAACAATCATTGCCGTCGCTATCTTTGCCGTAGCAGTTATTGCATCAGTGGTAATTTTATATGCTGGGGTATCAAATGGCATTCGATCGATAGGGCGTAACCCACTTTCAAAGGGCGAGATATATCTGGGGCTTTTACAGGTCTTTGGAGTGGTAGTATTAATTTTGGCGATCGCTTTGACTATAATGTTATTAATAATTAGAGGATAAAAAATGACAGACACAATACTAGTAATATTAACAATAATTTCCGTCGCGACTTTCTTTATATTTTGTCTGCTGGTGGAGCAGTATATAAAAGGCTCAAGAGGCAAGCGCAATCAAAGTAGTAGCCAAGACCTGACCAATATGGGCAGGCAAGCTAAAGCTGACGCTCAAGAAAAAATAGAGAGGGCTGTTGCCAGAGAAATCACCACACTACAAAAAACCTTGCAATCCCAGTCTGAGACGATAGGAGCTAATTTTGCAAAAAATTTGCAGAGTATTACCACTCAACAGCTTGAGGAGTTTAAAAAGACAATGGACCTAGCCGATACCAATATGAAGAAACAGGCCGAGATGGTTGCTAGCCAAGGGCAACAGCAGGCTAAGGATTTACAGCAAAGCCTCACCGATGAGCAGCTCAAAATTAAACAAAAAGTTTTAAATAATACCGACCAGCAAATAGCTGAAATAATGATTAGCTATTTAGCCGAGGTGGCTGGAGACCTCGATTACCAGCAACAAAAAGATTATCTGTATAGTTCCATCGAGGCCAATAAAGATGCTATTAAAAAGGACATAACTAATGCCGTATAGGTTGCCCGAAAGTATTTATAATTCCAGCCAATTACGGCAACTCAAAAGTGAGCTTAGCCGTTTGCGAAACCTGCGTTCACCCAAAAATATTGTTTTTAGTAATAATCTTCAGGAGCTGGCTGTGGCTAATGGTGTGGGCAAGATCAATGTCGCAACTATCAATGATCTATTAAAGTTTATCGATACCCTGCTCGACGAATCACCCGAAATCACCATGACTCTAGCTAGTGCTCCGGGCAATGACGAGCGTGCGGAGCTGATGATGCGCCTGCGGCGACAATTAGACCCTAAGCTTTTGGTTCATTTTATTATCCGCCCAGAGCTTTTGGCGGGCTGTGTGGTCCGCACCAAGACGGCTGTTTTTGATATGTCGCTGGCAAAAGCTTTGCGTCAGAACCAACAAAAGCTGGTTACGAGGTTAAAAAATGCTTGATAATAAAGTTTTTGCAGGTTTAATCAAAAAAGGCCAGCCTACCGGTGAGGTTATTGCGCTGAGCGGGTTTACTGTTAATGTTTCACCTATCCCAGACGTCAAGGTATATTCAGTAGTACTATTTTCAGGAGGAGCGCAGGGTGTTGTTTGGCAGATACACGATAATAGTTTAGATATTTTACTTATCAACACCACACCTATTTATGCCAATGAGTTAGCGGTATTATACAAGGATGAGTTTCGAATGGCGGTCGGTAAGGAATTACTGGGCAGGATAATTAATCCCCTGGGCAAACCACTCGACGGTAAGGGGTTTATCCCAACCAAAAAAGAAGGCGCCTATTTTAGGCCGGCACCGGGGTTTAAGGACCGCGGTATGGTTGAAGACCCACTCGAAAGCGGAGTAACCCTCGTTGATGTTATTTTACCTTTAGTGAAGGGCCAAAGGATGGCCGTAATGGGCGATTCTAAGAGTGGCAAAACAAGCTTTATGGTCCAGACTGCTATCCACCAAGCTAGAGCTGGGCAAATAGTGGTTTATGTTTTGGTCGCCAAAGCTCGCAATGAACTATCTAGAATAGTTCAGCATTTTACAGAAGCCAAGGTACTAAAAAATATTATTTTGGTAGTTGCCGATAGCGCCGAGCCATTGCCAATAGGCTTTTTAGCACCATATGCTGGGTGTGCTATCGCCGAAGATTTTTGGTATAACAAGCAAGATGTATTAATAATCTATGATGATTTTACAAATCACGCTAAAATCTACCGCGAAATGGCACTACTGCTCAATCAAAATGTCGGCCGTGAGGCTTATCCGGGGGATATGTTCCATGTGCACTCGGCACTACTGGAAAGGGCTGGCAAATTAGGCGCGACCAATGCTACCCAGACGGTGCTGGTAGCTGGCAGCACCCCCAATAATGACCTTACTGACTATCAGGCAACTAGCTTAATATCTATGAGCGATGGGCAGATTGTATTTGATACCGACGCCATGCATGAGGGCATTAGGCCAGCAATCAATACTGACCTTTCGGTCAGTCGTGTTGGCGGTGGTCGAAACTCAATCATCTCTCATGACATTACTAAAGCAATTATAAAAGCAATTGGGCGATATAAAAAAGCCAAAGAGATGACTAGTTTTATCGAGCAGATTAGCGAAGCTAGCCGTCTGGAAGTTGCGGTGGGGCAACGTATTTACGAAGCAATCCAGCAAGATTATAGCGAGTATTATAATTTTTATCAGGAAAGAGTTTTGTTGGAGGTAATTTTAAAGACCAACGACCCTACTGCGCTAGATGTTATTTGGTTAAAAGGAGAGGTCGGTAAAATTAAACCAGATAAAGAATTCACCACTCCACAGCTTGATAGTTTAGTCCAAGATTTAATAAAGAAAAGTGCCAGGCCAACCTAGATGAAGAAGTCTAACCAAATCCATGCCAGTTTAGAAAACACCCGTTCGGTCGGTTCTATTGCGCACATTTTAGAAAATATTGCTTCAATTAGAATTACTCAAATTAAAGATGAAGTATTAAAATCTAGAGATTTCTTTAGCCGTTTGTGGGCAATGTATAGTCAGCTCCGAGTCTCTGATAAGGATACTAAGCAGATTACTGATGCCACCGCCAAGTCTGATAAGCAGGCTGTGATATTAGTTACAGCCAACGCCGGGCTAACGGGTGAAGTTGATACCCGCCTTATCGCGCAGGTACTAAGCGAAGTTGACCCAAAAAATACGGACTTTTTTGTACTTGGTATGCACGGCCAAAGCTTATTATTACAGCATAATATTAGCCCGGTTAAAACTATGCGTTTCCCAGAGGTTGGTAAGCCTATTGATGTTGCAGAAATTGTCGAGGCTGTTTTGCGTTACCAAAAGCCAGTTGTTTATTACCCAAGCTACGATTCGCTTTCGGCTCAACAAGTATTTAGTATTGAGTTACGATCGACGATCCAGAAATTAGGTGCTCAAGACAGAAAACTTAACCAAGACGAGATTATCTATAAAGATAATTGTATTTTTGAGCCATCGGTCGGCGAGGTAGCAGATTACTTAGAGCAGATGATGATTAGTACAATCCTAACCGAGATTATTTTAGAATCAAACCTAGCTCAATTGTCGAGTCGCTTTAATGCCATGAGTGCTGCGAGCAGTAAGGCGGACAGTATGGCCAAGGGTTTAGAGAGACGCTATTCTAAGCTTAGGCGTTATGAGAGCGACGAATCAAATAGGCGGTATGGCGCGTCAAGAAAGGCAGTAGCATGAATTACACCAAAGCAACAGCTAGGAGCATTAACGGCTTAATAGTTCGGGCCGAATACGAGGGTATCCAGCCAAAAATTGGGCAGATCTTCTTTTTAGAGGAGGATAAGGAAGTCAGGCTAGAGCTCGTCGGCGTTCAAAAGAGTGATGTGCTGGTATTACTGAATTTAAGTGAATACAATATCAAGCAGAATGAGCAGTTTTATTCGCGCGGCGAGAGCTTGCTGTTGCCGGTCGGTGAACAAGTTATGGGTAGAGTCTTTAATAGTTTTGGGCAAGTCATAGATGGGGGCGCCCCACTCAAGAACCCCGATTATATCTCCGTTGAGGATGATACTAATAGCCATTATCGCCCGAGTGACACTAACTCTATTATTGAGACAGGCATAAAAGTAATTGATTTTTTTGCTCCATTCGTTAGGGGTCGGAAGGTAGGGATTGTTGGTGGTGCCGGTGTCGGCAAGACAGTTTTAATTACCGAAATGATGCACAACGTTGCTAAAAGCGACAAGGAAATTGCGATGTTTGTGGGGGTTGGTGAGCGTATCCGTGAGGCCTATGAGCTCAAGCAAACGCTAGACGAGAACAAAACAATGCGCAATACCATTATATATCTAGGGCAGATGAATGATTCCGCGGCGTTGCGATTTTTGGTGGCTAGGAGTGCCACTACTGTCGCCCGCTATATGCGCGATAGTAGCAAAAAGGATGTGCTACTCTTTGTGGATAATGTTTATCGGTTCTTGCAAGCCGGCAATGAGCTCTCGACCATGCTTGGTGAGTCTAGCTCGGAAGGTGGTTACCAGCCAACCCTATTTACTGATATTAGTAGGTTTCAGCAAAACCTTTCAACATCTGATATCGGCGCAATTACATCGGTGCAGAATATTTTTGTACCAGCCGATGATACTAGCGACCCGGCAGTTATAGAAATCAATAAACAACTCGATAGTGTGATTGTCTTAAGCCGCGATGCCTATGAGCAAGGTATGCGCCCCGCAGTAGATTTACTCGCAACTAGCTCTTCTTTGTTAATCCCGGAAATTGTCGGCAAACAGCACGCCTCGCTAGTACTAGAAGTCCAAAAGATATTGCACAAATATAAATCCCTAGAGGGCATTGTAGCTATTATTGGCCAGGGGGAGCTATCGCTAATAGACCAAAATTATTTCCGCAGGGCGCAGGAGTTAATAGCATATTTTAATCAAAATATGGCTGTTATGGAAAAACGCACGGGAGTGCCTGGTGAGTATGTATCCCGCAAGGAACTTTTAGATAAAATCGATAGTATTGTTAATGGGGGATAATTAGAAGCTACCACAATGAAACTACACGAAACCTTCCCACTTAAAATCTTCTCGCCATTTAATACTTATTTCGATGGCCCGGCATTAGCCTTAAGTGCCCAAAATTCTTCAGGCCCCTTTGATATCTTAGCTAAGCATGAAGATTTTTTGACCATCTTGGTGCCCTGCACTGTAACTGTTCAAACTCCAGCAGGCGACAAGGAGTTTCCGATGCAAAAAGGCATTATCCAGGTCAATAAAGACCAAGTTTGGCTGTTTGCTAATATTTAGGCCCCAAAGTACTCTAGAAATCATCACCCATTACCCCTTGTGCTTATCTGTCAAAAGCACTACAATTATACACAAGGCTAAGTCTGTATAGCCTAGGGGGTATTTAAGTAATTTAATAGTATCTGTGAACGATAAACAAACACCACAATCTAAGCCGACTAATTCTCAATCAACTAAACCTATTGAGGATAGTTTTAATGCGTCCTCAAGCGCCAAACTCAATACTCCAAATAAGCCTGGTATTAGGCCTAACCTAATGTCCGGGCAGGTTGAGGCTACCCCAATCATCTCCGAGAATACCTTTCAGCAATCATCAGCTACTGGCGCTACACCCCACTCTACTCTCACCGCCAAACCAACTGCTATCCCTGGCCAGCTAAAAGCCAAACGCTTTAATAGCAAGCTGATTGGCTTAGGCTCTGTACTGGGGCTTTTAGTGCTGGCTAGCATTGGCCTGTTTATTACTTACAATAGCTACCAAAAGAGCTACCAAAAGCTCCAACAAAGCCGAGTCTCCAATAACATTAGCTCTACCAG
>SICO01000003.1 GCA_009691435.1 Candidatus Saccharimonadota bacterium
TTACGGTATAAAGTGCAAGAGCAAATAGTAGATTTACTAGCCCCTGATTAGAATGATATCTTACAAATTTACTCTTACCTCCGGCAAACAAAGGTACTAGTACCAAAATTCCTAAATAAGCCAATATTCCCATGATTTTGTCGTTTTCACTATTTGATTTTTTTTCTTCTGGCATAGACCCTCCATATGATTTATGTTATTTAATTAATATTAAAACTAATATTTATTATAACCCTAGCCGCTCCTCAAGACAAGGTCGGGTTGGGCTCATTTTTGATTAAACTAGGAGGTAATTACATCTTGATTTCGATATTGACACCATTTGGCAAACTAAGATTAGTTAGGCTATCAATGGTTTTAGGGGTATGGTCATAAATTTCAATAAGGCGCTTGTGCGTACGCATTTCAAACTGCTCACGGGCATCCTTGTAGACGTGGGGGCTAGTTAGTACCGTGTATTTATCCTTTTTGGTGGGTAGTGGGATGGGCCCAGCGACATGAGCACCAGTACGAATAGCCGTATCAATAATCTGCTTAGCTGATTGATCAATAATTTTATTGTCATAAGCCTTTAGCTTGATGCGAATTCGTTGCTTTTCTTGTTTTTCTGGCATTTTAGATAAGGTGCTTTCTTTTACTCTTTTATAACTTACTTGATAATCTTAGTTACTACTCCTGCTCCAACGGTCTTACCACCCTCTCGAATAGCGAAACGTAGACCCTCGTCCATAGCAATTGGTGCAAGTAACTTAACCTTAACGCTAATATTATCTCCAGGCATAACCATCTCTGTACCTTCTGGTAATTCAACCTCACCCGTGACATCAGTAGTTCGGAAGTAGAACTGTGGTTTATAACCCTTAAAAAATGGAGTGTGACGGCCACCTTCATCTTTTTTCAAAACATAAACTTCACAATCAAACTCGGTATGTGGGGTAATTGAACCTGGCTTAGCAAGAACTTGCCCGCGTTCAATATCGTCTCGTTCAACACCACGCAATAAAACACCGACATTATCGCCAGCTTGACCTTCGTCGAGTAGTTTTTTGAACATTTCAACGCCTGTTACAACAGTTTTAGTGGTTTTCTTGATGCCGATGATTTCAACTTCTTCATTGATATTTACTTTACCCTGCTCAATACGTCCAGTAGCCACGGTACCGCGCCCTTTAATAGAAAAAACATCTTCAATTGGCATTAAAAATGGCTTATCTAATTCTCGTACAGGCTCAGGTATAAATTCGTCCATTGCCTTCACAAGCTCCATAATGGCATCTTGACTTGCGGCATCACCCTCTAGGGCTTTTAATGCCGACCCCTTGATAATTGGGGCATCTTTGTCATATTCATACTTTTCTAATAGCTCACGAATTTCGAGTTCTACCAAGGCGGCTAGTTCTGGGTCGGCCATATCCATCTTGTTCATAAAGACTAAAATTTTAGGTACCCCAACCTGACGAGCCAAAAGAACATGTTCGCGGGTTTGAGGCATAGGACCGTCGGCAGCCGAAACTACTAAAATAGCTCCATCAATCTGAGCCGCACCAGTAATCATATTCTTAATGTAATCAGCGTGACCTGGCATATCTACATGGGCATAATGCCGTTTTTCACTTTCATACTCTTGGTGTGAAGTAGCAATGGTAATACCACGCTCTTTTTCCTCTGGTGCATTATCAATTTGATCATAAGCAACAGGCTTGTTAATGTCACTAGGTAGTTTGCTAGCTAGTACTGATGTAATAGCAGCTGTTAGGGTAGTTTTACCATGATCAACGTGCCCCATGGTTCCAACATTTACGTGTGGCTTATCTCGCTTAAATTTATCTGACATCGATTCTCCTTTATAATATACTTAAAATTAATTGCATTAGATTTGATTTTTTAGACAATAATAAAATTGCCATATTATTAGACCTCCTAATTATAAGGAGTATTTACTGATTTGTAAAGAGGTAAATTATAAATTACGTTAGCGTTTTTCGCCAGCTTCGCGGGAGGCAGTATACTTACCCTTCAGATCGTCAGCAACATGGCTCGGCACCTCGGCATAATGGTCAAATTGCATGGCATAAGAAGCCCTACCTTGAGTCATGCTCCTAAGGCTAGTGGCATAGCCAAACATTTCGGCAAGCGGAACATAGGCTTTGATAATTTTAGCACCGCTACGGTCCTCCATAGTATCAACTCGGCCTCTTTTGGCATTAATATCGCCGATTACATCCCCCATGAACTCCTCAGGCGTAGTAACCTCTACTTCCATCGTTGGCTCCATAATAACAGGGGTGGCTTTTTTAACACCTTCCTGGAGTGCCATTGAAGCGGCAATTTTAAAAGCTATTTCAGAAGAATCTACATCATGGTAACTCCCATCGTATAGCTTGCAATGCAAGTCTACTACTGGATAGCCAGCAATCACACCATTACGCATGGCTTCCTTAACACCAGCCTCAACAGGTGCAATATATTCTCTTGGTATTGCACCACCGACAATAGCGTTCTCAAATTCAAATGTGATAGTTTTATCACTATCTTCAGTATGAATAAGCGGGCTAAGTTCTAGATAGACATGCCCATATTGTCCACGACCGCCTGATTGGCGAACAAATTTATGCTCAATCTGAGTGGTACCCTTAATTGTTTCACGAAAGGCTACCTGTGGTCGGCCTACATTTGCTTCTACCTTAAATTCTCGCTTCATTCGGTCTACTAATACTTCCAGATGAAGCTCCCCCATACCAGCAATAATCGTCTGCCCTGACTCTTCGTCGGTACTAACGCGGAAAGTTGGGTCTTCTTCGGCCAGCCTGCCCAGTGCAATACCCATTTTTTCTTGGTCGGCCTTGGTCTTTGGTTCAATTGCAATATTAATAACAGGCTCTGGGAACTCGATAGATTCTAAAAGTACTTGGTTAGATTCATCGCAAAGAGTATTGCCAGTAACGGTATTCTTAAGCCCTACAGCAGCGGCAATATCCCCGGCATTAACTTCAGTTACTTCTACGCGGTTATTGGCATGCATGCGCACAATTCGGCCAATTCGTTCCTTCTCGCCGGTGCTAACATTATAAACATAACTACCCGATTTAAGCGTGCCGGCATAAACTCTAAAAAAACATAGTTTACCCACAAACGGATCGGTTGCAATCTTAAAGGCTAAGCCCGCAAAGGGAGCCTCATCACTAATCTCAAGCAATTTATCTTCGCCGGTTTTATTATCTGTTGCCAAGGGTGGGGTAACATCTAGGGGGCTTGGTAGATAATCAACAATTAAATCTAAAAGTTTCTCTACAATGACGCCGCGCCCATCACCACCAGCGACTAAGAAAAAATCACCTCTTAGGACAGATCTACGGATAGCTGATTTAATTTCAGCCTCGGTCAGTTCTACGCCATCAAGATATCTTTCCATAATAGCATCATCAGCCTCAATAGCAGCCTCAATAAGATGAGTCCTGTACTTCTCGGCTTTTTCAAGCATATCCTCTGGTATTTTAATTTCTTTTAGCTCTTTATCGGTGTAATCATTATATTGGTAGGCCTTCATCTCAATAACATCAACGATCCCGTTGATTTGCTGTTCAAAGCCAATTGGCAGATGCACTGGATAGGCATGCTTGCTTAATCGTTCGTGGATAGAAGCAAGGCTCTTATAAAAATCGCCGCCTGTTTGATTGATTTTATTGATAAAACAAATTCGGGGAACTCCATATTTGTCAGCTTGTCGCCAAACAGTCTCAGATTGTGGCTCAACCCCCATCTTGCCATCAAACATTACGCAAGCTCCGTCGAGTACCCTCAAAGAACGCTCAACCTCAACTGTAAAGTCAATATGCCCTGGGGTGTCGATAATGTTAATAAGCTTACCTTTCCAAAAGCAAGTTGTAGCAGCAGAAGTAATAGTTATGCCACGCTCCCGCTCCTGCTCCATCCAGTCCATGGTGGCTTCGCCTTGGTGGACTTCACCTATTTTATGTACCACGCCCGTTCGGTACAGGATACCTTCTGTAACAGTGGTTTTGCCAGCATCAATATGGGCAATGGTCCCCACGTTGCGGATATTCTCTAATGTATATTCACGAGCCATAAAAGTAAGATTAATCCCTTTCGCTATTATAAATAAATAATGCCGAAATTTCGGCTTAAGTCGGATACTATTCTACCTTATTTTGACTGTCTTAACAAGTAGTATAAGGTAATTTACAAAACTCATTCCGCCACACGCTTGCTTGCAATAAAATCAGGCTTTATAGTAAATAATAATAGTAAAAAAAGTGAGTCAGGAGGGTAACTCATTTTTTAGAATGTCTCTAGAGAAATACTAGATTACTTTTTTTGTGGTCAGCTTTATTAGTACCTTGCAAAATGTGCGAAGGCTTTGTTGGCTTCGGCCATTTGGTGAGTGTCTTGCTTTTTCCTAATTGCATCACCTTCATTATTATAGGCTGCAACTAATTCGTGAGCGAGTTTTTGATCAAAGCTTTTGCCCTTTTTCTTGCGCGCCGATTCTAATATCCAAACCATTGCGTAATGCACCCTACGATCACCTTTTACTTCAATTGGGACCTGATAATTAGCTCCGCCAATACGCTTAGATTTTACTTGTACCTGTGGGCTAACGTTTTTAATAGCGCCTTCAAAAACTTCCAAAGGTTCTTTTTTAGTTTTCTCAGAGGCTTGCTGCAAGGCACCATAAACTAAGTTCTCTGCTAAACGTTTTTTACCATCTAGCATGACCTTGTTAATCATTTTAGTCACCAAAACACTATCATATAACCTATCGGCTAAATGAACTCGTTTCAGGGATTTAGTAACTTTTCTAGGCATAGCTTACTCTTTTTTGCTCCCACTAGATTTTTTAACACCATACTTGCTTCTACCCTGCTTGCGATTGCTAACACCGCCAGTATCAAGGTGTCCTCTCACGATGTGATAACGAACACCGCCAAGATCCTTAACGCGACCGCCACGGACCAAAACAACTGAATGTTCCTGCAAATTATGGCCTTCGCCGGGGATGTAGGCAGTAACTTCCATACCATTAGTTAGTCTAACGCGGGCCACTTTACGAAGGGCCGAATTAGGCTTACGAGGGGTCTGGGTATAAACCTTGATGCAAACTCCGCGCTTAAAAGGGGCAACGCGCTGGGTAGATTGGTTTTTAAGAGAATTAAAAGTCCTGCCTAAAGCCGGTGATTTGGTTTTGGTTGTCTTGCGCGTACGCGGTTTTCTAATAAGTTGATTAATAGTTGGCATAATTTGTAATTTCAATACTCTAACAGATAAGACTCATCTGGTCAAGCATTCCCTCCACTGTCATCTCTAAAGCCAGTACCGACTGGTATTAATCGGCCAATTATAACATTTTCCTTAAGGCCTCGTAAATTATCAGACTTCCCACGAATTGCAGCGCCAATTAATACCCGAGTAGTTTCCTGGAATGATGCAGCCGATAACCAGCTGTCAGCTCCTGTAGAAATTTTCGTAATTGGCATTAAGAGCAATTCATAAGTAGCTGGTTTTTTACCCTTACTGAGAGCTTTGTCGTTAGCTATGGTCAATGAAGGCTTGGAAACTATGTCACCAGAAATAAACTCTGTATCGCCAGGCTCTTCAATCTGGACTCTGCTAAACATCTGCTTAATAATCACTTCGATATGCTTAGCAGCAATAGTCTGGCCTTGGCTTAAATAAATTGCCTGGACTTCATCGATAACATAACGTTGCACTGCCTCTTCGCTACGAAGTTTTAGCATATCTTGAAGATTAATTGGTCCTTCTGTCAAACGCTGACCTATCTCTACTCTGTCGCCAGATTTAACCTCAACTGTAACATATTCACCAATAGTGTATTCACGTAACCCGGCACCTAAGTGAGTTAATGATATTTTATCTTTTGTAACCTTAACTTCACCTGACCCACCGGCCTTGATAGTCCGCTTGCCATCCTTGCTCTGGGCTAATATTTGGCTACGTTCTACTGTTGCCCCTGATTTTACTTTAGCCTGCATGGTCCCTAATTTATAATCTGTGACTTTTTGATTATCAGGAATAATTATAAGGTTTTGCTTGTTCCCAGCCTTGCGAATTTGAATTGTTCCTTCCATATCCGCTAGTATGGCATGCCCCTTAGGATTACGAACTTCAAATATTTCTTCAACTCTTGGAAGCCCCTGGGTGATATCTTCAGTAGCAACACCACCAGCATGCATGGTACGCATGGTCAATTGAGTCCCTGGTTCGCCAATACTCTGAGCGGCGATTATACCAACCGCCTCACCCTGCCTAACGGGCTTGCCAGTACCTAGATCTAAGCCATAGCATCTCTCGCAGATTCCCCATAAGCTTTTACACTTCAAAATTGAACGAATCCTAACCTCTTCAATGTCTGTTTCGTCGATTGCTTTTGCTTCATCATCTAAGATTAATCCGTTTTTCTTAATAATAACTTGCTTAGTTTTAGGATTAATAATTTTTTCATTAGCGACTCTACCTACTAACCAAGCGCCTATTCCGTCTTCACCAGCTGCTTGAGCTTCAGCTCTACTGATAATATAGCCTTCCTTGTCGCCACAATTTTCTTCTGAGATTACAATGTCCTGGCTAACATCAACCAACCTACGAGTTAAGTAGCCTGACTCGGCAGTTCTTAGGGCGGTATCTGTTAAACCTTTACGGGCACCATGAGTACTAATAAAGTATTCAAGAATCGAGAGCCCATCTTTATAATTAGATCGAATTGGTAACTCAATAGTTCTGCCAGATGGATTAAGCATCAACCCAAGCATTCCAGCCATCTGGTTAACCTGTGCCATAGTAGCACGGGCTCCAGAGTCTATATCTAATGTTAATGTCGATTCACTTTTACCGAGTGTCTCAACTAGTGATTTTTCAACTGCCTCACCGACATCCTTCCAGGCGGTAATAGTCTTATGGTAACGCTCATCGTCCGTAATCAAGCCCTGGTCATACTGGCTGGCGAAACTAACAACTTTCTCTTCCCCCTGCGCAATAATATTAGCGCGGTCCGGAGGGACAACTAGGTCATCCATCCCAATTGAAATACCCGACAATGTTGCATACTCAAAACCTAAATCTTTCACTGCGTCTGAAAGTTTTGCTGTTTCGTCTGGCCCAAAATTAACGAATACTTCAGCCATGACTTTCTTTAGCTTAGATTTAGTCATCATATCATTCTGGAATGCCATTCCTGTCGGCAAGACCTCATTGAATAATAGCCTTCCGGTAGATGTCTCAACTAACTGATTGTTAACGCGAACGCTAATTTTGGCTCGTAAATCAACGGCGCCGCCTTGATGCGCCATAATGGCGATGTCAGAATTTTCAAATATTTTACCTTCACCTTTAGAGCCAGGCTTGATAGATGTCATAAAATAGCAACCAAGTACAATGTCTTTGCTAGGATTAACGACTGGCTCGCCAGATGATGGCTTCAGTAGGTTATGCCTGGAAAGCATGATATCCTTCGCTTCTGCCTGTGCGGCCTTACCAAGCGGAACATGAACGGCCATTTGGTCACCATCGAAATCAGCATTAAAAGCTGCACAAACCATTGGGTGCAACTGGATGGCTTTACCTTCAATTAAGATTGGCTTAAAGGCTTGTATGCCTAGGCGATGCAGGGTAGGCGCTCTATTTAAAAGCACGTACTTATCGGCGATTACTTCATCTAGTGTATCCCAGACTTCCGACTTAGATCTCTCGATCATGCGCGATGCACTCTTAACATTATGGGCATAACCTGCGTCAATTAGACGGCCAATTACAAAAGGTTTGAATAGTTCTAAGGCCATCATCTTTGGAATACCACACTGGTCTAGCTTAAGATGGGGACCAATTACTATTACTGAACGACCTGAATAATCAACACGCTTACCGAGTAAGTTTTGACGGAATCGGCCTTGCTTACCTTTCAGTAAATCTGTCAGACTCTTAAGTTTCTTGCGGCTCCCAGTAGCTGAAACAGCTCTATCTCGCCGAGCATTATTATCAATTAGGGCATCAACTGCCTCCTGCAACATACGCTTTTCATTGCGGCATATTACTTCTGGCGCTTGCAAACGATAAAGCTTTTTGAGCCTATTATTACGATTAATAACCCGACGATACAAGTCATTTAAATCAGAGGCAGCAAACCGACCTCCGTCTAATTGCACCATTGGCCGGAGATCTGGTGGGATTACTGGTAGTTCTGTAGTAATCAACCACTCTGGTCGTAGCTCTGCCTGTAGCATGCCCTCTACGAGCTTTAGCCTTTTTAGGGCTTTCTTCTTTTTCTGACCAATACTTGATATTGATTCTTCCCTTAATTTTTTGATAAGTTTCTTAAGGTCTATCTCGGAGAGTAGTTGCAAGATAGCTTCAGCCCCAATAGTAGCCTTAAAGATATGCCCAAACTTTTGGTTAAGTTCGCGGTAACGACTCTCTGGTAATAGCTCATATTTAGCAAAATTTGTAAGGTCTGATTTAGCAGCTGTATAGGTGTTATCTAGCTCGGCCAGCACGCTAATTGCCTCATCACTCAAAACTTCTTTTTCTGGTTTTTTAATTTTATACTTAGCTAAAATATCCTTACGGCGAGTTTTAAAATCTACTTCAAGTTCTTTAAGAGCTTCAACTTTAGCTTTTTCATCGACTTCTGTAACAATAAAATTAGCAAAATAAACTACTCTTTCTAGGTCGCGTACCCCGAGATTAAGTAATAAACTAATTGGGCTAGGTGTACCTCTTAAAAACCAAATATGGGTAACTGGCACGGCTAGCGTAATATGGCCCATTCGCTCGCGCCTAATAATACTGCGTGTAATTAATACACCGCATTTATCACAGCTAATTCCCTTATAACGAATTCCCTTATACTTTCCGCAATAGCATTGCCAATCTTTAGATGGACCAAAGATTTTTTCACAAAATAGACCATCTTTTTCAGGCTTTTGAGTTCGATAGTTAATAGTTTCTGGCTTAGTTATCTCGCCATGCGACCAACCTAAGATTGTTTCTGATGAAGCCACCGAAAGGCGAATAGCATCAAAGTCAAGGATCATCGTTTGTTCATTTAAGTTTTTATTCATTGGATTATCCTTCCTTATCTGTTAACTTAGTGGCTTTTTTTCCTACGGGTGGTGTAAAATCATCCTCGGCACCATCAGAACCAAGATTTACAATTGCCTCGCCCCCGGCTGCTCGCTCACCCTCTAGCAAAACACCCGTGCCAAGCTCATCAGCTTCGGTCTCTAGATTTTTTTCTAGCAAATCTTCGGCATCAATAACTTGAGAAGTCTTTGGTTTTTCTAACTCAACTGCCAGGCCTAAACTCTGCAACTCTTTAACTAAAACATTAAATGATTCCGGGATGCGAGGGCCGAGTATTTCTTCATTTTTAATAATAGACTCATAGGCTTTACTACGCCCTATGACATCATCTGATTTAATAGTTAGGATTTCTTGCAAGATATTGGCGGCACCATAAGCTTCTAGTGCCCATACTTCCATTTCTCCAAATCTTTGGCCTCCCATCAGGGCTTTACCACCTAGTGGCTGCTGAGTAACCATAGCGTATGGCCCTGTTGAGCGAGCATGAATCTTATCGTCAACCATGTGCGTCAGCTTAAGCATATACTTATAGCCAATGGTAGTGCGTTCTGCAAATGGTTCGCCAGTATACCCATGATAGAGTTGAATTTTACCATCTTCTGGCAACCCAGCTTTTTTTAATTCAGCCTTAATCTGATCGAGCTTAACGCCGTCAAAAACTGGCGAGGCGACCTTATAGCCCAAGGCTTGAGCAGCCCAACCAAGATGGGTTTCTAAGATCTGCCCAAGATTCATACGAGCCCCCACGCCTAGTGGATTTAAAATAATATCAATAGGAGTCCCGTCCTCTAGGTATGGCATATCTTCGATTGGCATAATTTTACTAATTACACCTTTGTTACCATGCCGACCGGCCATTTTATCTCCAACTGAGATTTTTCTAAGCTGGGCTATGGCTACATATATCTGGCTAATTACACCAGCTGGCAAATCATCACCTGCTTCACGGCTTAATATCTTAACTTCAACGACCTTACCGGATGTGCCATTGGGCAATCTTAAGCTAGTATCCTTTACATCACGGGCTTTCTCGCCAAAAATAGCTCGCAACAGCCGTTCCTCGCTCGATAAATCAGTCTCACCTTTAGGAGTAATTTTACCGACTAAAATATCGCCGGCTTCAACTTCAGCTCCAATTCGTACCACCCCTCCCTCGTCCAAATCCTTCAAGCTATCCTCTGAAACATTAGGGATATCGCATGTAACCACTTCTGAACCTAGCTTAGTATCGCGTACATCAATTTGATGGTTCTCGATGTGAATCGAGGTATAACGATCATCCTGCACGAGTCTTTGGGAGACTATAATAGCATCTTCAAAGTTCAGGCCATCGAAAGGCATAAAAGCAACTAGTACGTTTTGGCCTAATGCTAACTCACCATCCTTTGTGCTCATACCGTCAGCTAAAATATCGCCTTTTTTGATTTTTTGACCAGCAAAGACAAGAGTCTTCTGATGGATTGAGGAGCCTTGGTTAGATTTAACAAAATTAATTAGCTTATACGACTTTTTGCCGGCTTTTTTGTATTTAATGACTATTTCGTGAGCGTCAGCCGAGATTATTACGCCGTCTTCCTGGGCGATTATAACCTGCCCTGAGTCTTCTGCTACGCGAGCCTCAACACCAGTACCAACAATTGGGGCTTCAGGCCGAACTAACGCTACAGCTTGACGTTGCATATTAGCGCCCATCAAAGCTCGCTTAGCGTTATCATGCTCTAAGAAAGGTATCAGGGCAGCAGATACTCCGACCACTTGGTTAGAACTGATATCCATATAATCAACATTATTAGCATCTTCTTCGTCAGCTTCACCACCAATACCACGGACTGGAACCCTAGGTTGTATAAAGTACCCATTACCATCAACTGGCGTTTGTGCCTGGGCAATTACCGCTCTTTCCTCATCAAAAGCATCTAAATAAACTATTTCTGAAGTAGCACGGGCTTTAACGCGAATGTTAGCTAAACCAATTTTTGCGACTGTCTTCGCCATTGTGGCTGTAATCCTACTGCCAGCTCTGAGTACTACTTTGCCATCTTTGCTTTGAACTGTTTTAGCAGCTATCTCGCCGGTTGCCTTAAGTGTAGTAACTTCATTGATAACCTTAAAATAAGGGGTCTCGATGAAACCATATTCATTAACCTGGGCATAGGTTGCCAGGTAACCTACAAGCCCAATATTAGGGCCTTCGGGAGTCTCAACTGGGCAAATGCGTCCATAGTGAGTACGATGTACATCTCGTACTTCAAACCCAGCCCGCTCTCGGCTCAAGCCTCCAGGGCCCATAGCATTAAGTCGTCTTTTATGGACAATCTCAGCTAGTGGATTGACCTGCTCCATAAATTGACTTAATTGATGGCTCGCAAAGAACTCTTTAACGCTAGCCACAATTGGCCTAACATTAATTAGGTGGCCAGGGATAACTGCATCAGGCTCAGCAATGCTCATGCGATCTTTAACGATTCGTTCCATTCTAAGTAAACCAACCCTAAAACGGTTTTGCATAAGCTCACCAACCATATTGAGGCGGCGGTTACCCAAGTGATCAATATCTTCAGATGGCATATTGCTATTACTGAGCTTAATAACCTCAGATATAATAGCAATTAAATCTTCTTTTCTCAGTACTCGGCCAGCTTGATCATTCTTAACATTAGTACCTAATCGCTTATTGAGCTTATAACGACCGACCTTGCTTAAATCGTACCTTTTAAAATCAAAGAACATACTATCTAAAAGAGATTTTGAGTTCTCAACGGTTGCCATGTCGCCAGGACGAATACGGCGATAAACTTCCATTAATGCTTCTGCTGTGGTGCTAGTTGGGTCTTTAGCTAATGTTTCGTCAATCAGCTTAACTTCGCCAGTATCAACATTTTTATATAATTCCTTTATTTCGGTGTCTGTACCAAACCCAAAAGCTCTAAGCAAAGTAGTAACTGGCAGTTTGCGCTTACGATCAATCTTGACGCTCATCACGCCGTTTTGAGCAGTCTCGATTTCTAGCCATGCTCCTCGACTCGGTATAATTTTTGCTGAAAAATAATCACTAGAACTATCCCTGGTAAAAAAGACGCCCGGGGTTCTTTTAAGCTGACTAACGACAACCCGTTCCACGCCATTTATAATAAAAGTGCCGCGTTCAGTCATAATTGGGTAGTCACCCAAAAATATTTCCTGGACTTTAATTTCCCCAGTTTCTTTTATTAAAAGCTCAATGGTAGCCTTAAGGGACGCCTCATAGCTAAGATTCTTTTCTTTAGCCATTGCTTCAGAAAGTTTTTCTTTATCAAATTTATAGCTCTTAAAGCTAAGTTCATATTTCTTAGCGGTAAAATCCTCAATAGGTGAAATTTCATCAAATAACTCATTAAGCCCCTCTGTAAAGAACCAATTATAAGAATCCAGCTGGATCTTTATTAGGTCTGGTAGCTGTAATGGTATGTTTTGGTTATTAAAGTACTTCCGGTCGGCAGCGGATTTGGCCATATATTATAGTAGCTCCTCTTGCATTACTTAAGTTGTTTAATAAGATGAAGAAGAGGTTTTTCTAAACCGATAAAAAACCAGATAGCTCCAGATCCCACTGGAATTACCAGGTATAAAAGTTTAATCATCCTCTATGAATTAGATACTAGCCTAAAAAAAAGCATCAGTCAATAGTTTTTTAGGAGTAAATATTACTTTTTTTCAACTACTTTATCCACAATGCCATAATTTTTTGCCTCTAGCGCATCCATCCAATAGTCGCGGTCGCTATCAGAGCTAACTTTGGCTACCTTCTGCCCAGATTTTTCGGCTAATATTAAATTAAGTCTTTCTCTGATTTTAATTATCTCTTTAGCTGTTATCTCTATATCGGCAGCTGTACCGTGGAAGCCACCTGACGGTTGGTGTATCATAACTCGTGAATTTGGTAAGGCAAATCTCTTGCCCTTTTCCCCGCAAGCCAGCAAGAAGGCCCCCATACTGGCGGCCATGCCAACACAAATTGTACTGACATGGGGCTTAATGAGCTCCATCGTATCAAAGATTGCTAAGCCAGAAGTCACGCTACCGCCTGGTGAGTTAATGTAAAGCTTAATATCGGCATGCTTATCTTCACTCTCTAGAAATAATAACTGTGCAACTACTAGATTCGCAACCGTGTCATCGACTTCTGTACCTAAAAAAATAATTCTCTCTTTTAAGAGTCTAGAGTAAATATCATAGGCCCTTTCTCCTAGGCTAGTTTTCTCTATGACTGTTGGGATAAGTATCTGATTTTTCATTAATACTATTTTACCATGTTATGCACTAGCAAACTGCGTTAACTTAGCAATTGCTTTTTGGGTTAGCAAATGGTTGGTAAGGTCTGCTCTAAAATGGTCATGAGTAAGCTCTGCTTGGATTTTAGGGTCGCTCTTATACTGCTCGGCCATCTTGGCAAGCTCTTGATCTAGCTCTAAGGCCGATACTACTAATTGGTATTTCTCAATAACATCTTTTAGAATTAGGGCTGCTCGAACTCGCTTGTCTGCCTCGGTGGTTATTTCTTGCTTTAGATCGCCTTCAGAAAGTTTCTGTAATCCCAAGTACTTTTGCTTGTCCATACCAGAATTATGAAGATTCTTCTCCATTTCCTCCTCCAGCTTAGCAGTCTGCTGGGAAACTAACTGCTCTGGAACTTCAAACTTAGCTTTTTTCAAAAGCTCATCTAAAATCTTATTCTCGTAAGCCTTAGATTTTTGGGCTTCTTCTTGTTCGGTCAAAACCTTTTTGATATCATCACGCAACTCTTTGATATTAGCTTTATTGCCAACTGTTTTTGCGAATTCATCATCAATTTTAGGCTTATTGACAGTAAAAACCTCATTAACTTTTACGCTAAAATCGACCTTAGCCCCCTTTAGGTCCTGAGCCTGATAGTCTTTAGGAAAAGTCACCTCAAAGGTTTTTTCTTCAGTAGCCTTAAGGCCAATTAGGTTTTCTTCGAAGCCAGGTATAAATGTACCCTCCCCGACTATTAAGGTATGGTTCTTGGCGCTAGCACCCTCAACTGGCTGACCTGCCCGTTTGCCATCAAAATCAAACCGCACTTCATCGCCTTGCTGAATTGGTTGCTTAGAGCTCACCCTGCTAGCCATCTGGGATCGTAATACTTCAATTGCTTCATCTATTTTTGATGGTTCAATTGTAATAAGGGCTTTCTTGATTTTTAGCTTTGAATAATCAAAGTCGATGGCTGGGGCAATCGGAAACTCTGCCTTAAATTCGAGCTCGGTATAGGGAACGAATTTCACCAGCTCAATACTTGGTGAACCAAGGCTCTCGATTTTGTGCTCGCGCATCTGGTTGTTGAAAGCGTGGTCAATAACTTCTTCTAGTACTTCGGCCTGCACTCGAGCTTCGCCGAGCTCACGAACCACAATATTATCAGGTGCGTGGCCGGGCCTGAAGCCATCGACCTTAAGGTCTTTTTTGAGCTTTTTTAGGGTTGAGATTTTATATGGCTCAATAAACTGGGCGTCGACCGAAATGGTCAATGTCATTGTGCTGCCGCTCTTTTTATTGGTAGATTTGATCATAACGCGACTAAGTATATCAGATTAACTTTGATATTTCCAGAGCAGATTAGAGTCCGCGATTCTTCAGGGTTTTTATTTTTGTGGTGAAGTATTATATTATTCCGTGGGCTCCAAAGGTACAATTTCTTCTTCGTCAATTCTGGGTGTTCTAGCTTCTAGTAGTTGTTGATTAATTTCTCTAATCACGTGACCAATCTTTTTTTGCAAACTAATGGCGCCCGCAGTGTCATATTTATAATTTTTATCTTTCCCTGTCGACTTATCACTAACTAAACGTCGCCTCATTGTTTCTACAAGTTTTTGCACTTGATAGGCAGCGGGTACCTGCCTGCCTTTGGCCATCCCATCTGCTGCTTCATTTAAAACCCTGCCTTGAGTAGGCATTATTTTATTATACCGGAAATCAACCTTAATACTAAATGGTAACTTATCCAGAATAGGTTGCACATCCGCATACCAGCTCTCTATTAGCTCGCAGTTTGCTATAAATGCTTCTTTTCTAGACCGAGAGGCTAGCTTGTCACGTTCTGCCAAAACTGAATAGGTATTACTATCTGCTATAAATTGATAAACAGCTGTAAGGTCATAGACATTTGTAGGATTGGGGTCTTTTATGCGAATGAGATAATCTGCCCTCTCTTCGCTTCTTGTCATTCTTTCTCTAATAACTTCTGAAGCAAGGCTAGCAAACTTTACTAAGTTTGCCCACTGCATGCCGCGCCTACGTGGATTGTCTTCTTGGGATTTACTTGCAAATCTCTTGATATCGGTCGGCACAGTGCCCCCAAAGCTCGACATTTTGCGAATAATAATATCGATTATCTCATACTCTAATTGGTCAAAGTCGG
This sequence comes from Candidatus Saccharimonadota bacterium, assembly GCA_009691435.1. Lineage (GTDB taxonomy): Bacteria > Patescibacteriota > Saccharimonadia > CAILAD01 > BJGX01 > SICB01. The sequence continues at coordinate 15,533 of SICO01000003.1, forward strand.
GACGATTCTTAGCAGAAAAAGACTCTAGCCTGGTAACAAGCATATGAAGTTCCGTAGGGCTATAAACAAATTCATACAGTCCGCTTTTCGTATAACTTTTCATCACATCCCTGTCATGAAGGAGCTGACTTTGCTCAGAACTCATTGAGTCTAGGTCCATACCTGCTAGCTTATTAACTTCATCCCGTATGGTGATTCCATCGTCATATTTATGCCGGTGAATACTCTCTATTCTTTCTAATTGGCTTAAGATATCAGGTATGGGGGGTGGTAATTCCCTAGCAGCTTGACTTTCAGAGCCTACTGAAGGGTATGAGGCATCAGGATATTCTATTGTTTCCACACTGTCGGAATCGTCTGAACTTTCTGTTTTTCCCAGTTCCGCATCCGAATCTGGTTCTGCTGCAGCATAAGGATTGTCTCGGATTGGCGCGGGACTAAGAGGGTCATAGGGCTGTGGCGTGTTTTCCATAATTTTAATTATAACTGATTAATTTATAAAACCAAAATTAAGTCTGTGAAAAATATTCTGATAGTGCGATATTGATTGAATCTACCATTTGTTGGCTAGCCTCGTACATTTTAATAACCCCGTAATGCCGATATTCGGCACTTTCTGTATGCCGTTCGAAACGTACCGGCACCCAATCAAGGACTTCAGACAGTGTTAAGGTGATTACATCAATTATTGTTTCTGATACCTCAGGATAACTCTTGCTAAATAATTTAGCAATGCCCTCGGTACTCACCCATTTGGTATCTTCGGGGTCAATATAATAACGGCTGGGATCTATGAGTGGTAATGATGAGATTAATCTTTGTATTTCCTTGATATTATATACATTTCTGGCACTGTTACCTTGCCTGGCCAATTTTTTATTAATGTACTCTCCACTCAGCTCTTCAGCCCTGTCTATAATTTCTTCGGTTATACCTGTGTAATTCCGATAGGCAACTGATGAGGTAGCATATTCACTCTTTCCAAAACGATCTAGCAATACCCCCTTGATAGTTTTTGGCAATTCTGATAATAGTTGCTGATAACTTCCATAATCACTTGTTAAGACTTCGAGGACTTGAGTATTTTGTTTAAGCAAATCAAAAACATTTATCTCATTTTTGGACCCTACAAGCCCAGCAATAGTACCAAATGCCACATTTCCATCATTGAGCACATCTGCGACATTAATAATAGGATTTTCAGCGTCGTATTCATCACATATGTCTATCGCATAAGCAATGTTTCCAGGGCGTGTGATGCGCCCAAGTCTCTGTTTTGCAACTATTAGTGAGCGTGTTGGCCTCGCATTTATTAACCCCTTGGCTCTCGGACTATCCCATCCTTCTCCTAGTACTCTGATAAAAGTTATAACATCGATAGTTCCCTCACTAAATTCCTGATATATTTTTTGTCTTTCCTTCGCAGATATGCCACTATGTACTGCTACCGCGTTAGTTCCATCTTCCTGTAGTAGTTGCGCTAGATACCTAGCATGCCAAGCGTGATCTCCGGCGATACAGGAAATAATTGTCCCTACCCCCTCTCCTGCCAATATCTTAGCAGCTTTAACTATGATTGCATTCCTGCCAGGATCCTGAGCCAAATAACTTATCCTATCATCAATAAAATCACCTGATTCATTGTAAATATTTGAGCCTTGGATTCTCATGCCGCTCTTAATACCTACAGGTGCTAGGGGAGCCAAAAGTCCCATTGATATTGCTTCGTTTAGTTCAAGTTCGTGAATTTTGTATGGTAATTGATTGTGCAGCTGCCTCTCCTCATCCGCATCTGGCGTAGCAGTAAATCCCAATACCAATTTTTCTTCTGGCAGCGCTTGCACCAGATTGCCCGCAGTTGCCCCTAAAGCATGGTGCGCCTCATCTAGTACAAAAATATCAAACGCACCAAGCAAAGTTTCATTGGTAGGCATATACTTTGCGTTCTTAAAAGTTTCTAGAGCAAGCTCATATCCCAACTTTCTTGCTAAGTTTTTGAATGCACTGCTTCCAAGTACATCCCTTTCGAAATCTACTACGGGTGCCATTTTAAACCTACTGCTCATTATCTCAAAAGAACGATAAGTGGTAACAACGACATCATAATCAGCTATGTTAGCTCTTGTTTTTTCCTCAACAGATGTGTCACTAAAATACGACCCGACACTTAGGTCGGGTGCGAAGCGCCCGAAGCCCTTTTCACCTGTACGGCCTAAAGTTTGATGAACCAAATCCTTTGTGGGCACTACAACGAGTATTTTAGGTTTTTCACTATCGGCTGATTGCGATTCACGCAAAGCCTTAATCATTTCAACAAAAAGTACTGTCTTCCCAGTACCGGTTGGTAAATTTATGTAGCCTCTGGTGCCACCATCTTCAAAAAATTTTTTTAAATCATAAAATACATCGAGCTGATGGGGCCTTAGCACATCCCGTTTTGCAGTTTCATCAATATATTGGCTTATGCCTTCTGCATAATTAGTAAAGGGGTTGTTTTCAGAAGGTACCGGTATATCAGCATTAGTTTTTTTTATTTCTGGAGGCATTTCATTCATCACATTATTATAAGTTAATAGTTATGCACTATCAATGAGTACTTAGTGAATAGCGCCACAATTTTTTGTATAGCTATTAATTTGCCAAAACTAAAATGACCCTTTTGGGGTCAACTTAGTTTGGTACTTAAGAAGAGGATAGCGTCCGCCGCGGCGGACTTTTCCCTGCGGTGCTCGGGAAGTATTGAAATAAATTTCATACTTGCCCTGCGCTCCTCGTGCACCGAACCCTAAAGTTACTCTTCTCTACTCTAGTCATACTGGTCATAAAAAAAAGACTCCAGACAAGCTGGAGTATTTTTTATGGTACCGGGAAGAGGACTCGAACCTCCACGGGTGTTACCCCACCAGTTCCTAAGACTGGCGTGTCTACCAATTCCACCATCCCGGCAGATTTTATTAGCCAATGGTATCTTCCATTCGCTACATAGCGAACCACTACCAAAGGCACATCTATTTATATTTTCTGAAGGTACGCAATTTTGGTGTCGCCGTAATCTTTTTGATGCAATACTTTAAATTCCTGCGGAATTCTTAAATTAAACCTTTTTGAACAACTAATAACCAAAATTCCGCCTAATTGTACCAGATTAGAGGCACGTTTGACTAGGTCATTACTAAATTCCTCGTAAGGTGGGTCCAAAAAAACAATATCGTAGCTGGTATTGTTTTTTAAAATAAACCTCATAACATCGTCTTTTATAATCTGAACCGAGCTTAACGCAGCTAGGTTGGTTGCGTTTTGTCGGATAGCCTTAATGGCAGCACTCGAGATATCTACAAATATAACGGCTTTGGCACCATGGCTCAGCGCCTCGAACCCAAGAGTTCCCCCGCCAGCAAAAAGGTCCACAACTACCTTGCGGTCAACCTCAAGCTTATTAAATATTGCCAATCTAACCTTAGACGACACGGCACGAGTGATTGTCTGTGGTGGTAATAAAAGTACTCGGCCCCCATATAAACCCGAGCTAATTTTAGTAGAAATCATTTTTTGGCTGGCTGGTAAGCTTCCTCGTAGGCACTGAACCAAGCAGCAGCAATAAGCTGTGGTATTCTTTTGACAGTTGTGGCCTTAATAGTTTTAGCAAGCTTAGTACTCCAGCCTCTATCTAAAAATTTTTCATACATCTGGTGTTTTGAAATTGCTAGGCTCTCGCTTAAGACAACCTCTCTAATGCCATCCTTTTTTATTGCCAAGAGCAGGTTGTTATCAAATTTTACTTTGATACTTGTAAATAATATGGCACTGCTAATGCCAGCTTCGAAAGCTACGTGGCTACTTAGCAAGCCTTTACGGCCATAAATCTTCCATCGCCTACGGTATTTTTTACCTTCATACTCTTCAAGAATAAATTTGTGGCTCAAATGATGAGCGGGGGTTAAGCTATCGGTCAAAAAGTGAGCCATAAAACCTGCTTCAAAAGCCGCCTTGGCCTCATCCCCGGCCCGCAGGGCCTTAACTAGGTTTTTATAGTGGACTTCTATCCAGTGCGGTAAATGACCAATTTTATTAACGGGGTCCCATAGGTGATCTGTCGAATAGTTGCCCTTAAATTTCAACCCATCTGGGCCGCCTGAACCTTCAAATTTAAGTACCATTGAACGTGGCGGAAACTTACCTTTAGTAACTCTAGTTTTTAGTAAATCGTAAGCTGACCGATCGAATTTTTGGTGAGTTCCTATCGAGTTTAATAATCTACCTTTGGTTAAGTGGCTAACAAGTCCTGAATTCATAATGTTATAACTAGTCGAGTGAAGTTATATTTCTTAAACCATCAACTTTCTCGGCGAGTTGGCTGTATTCTAACAGATTATGCTTATTAATAAAAGCCTCCGCTGCCTGTTTTACTTCAGACACCAGCTCGTGGTCAAAGATATTTGCTAGCCTTAAGTTTAATAAGCCATGTTGTGTGGTGCCATATATTTCTCCCGGACCGCGTGTTTCTAAATCTATTTGAGCGAGCTTAAAGCCATCATTAGTTTTTTCGAGAGCTTCAAGGCGAGTTAACGAATCGAAATTATCACTTGCTGTAAACAAATAGCAATGCGACTGCTGGCTACCACGGCCGACCCTACCTCGTAATTGGTGCAAGGCTGCTAACCCAAACCGATCAGCACCTTCAATTAATATAATGGTCGCATTAGGAACATCAACGCCGACCTCTACAATCGAGGTGGCAACAAGCATATCGATTTTGCCATTTTTAAAATTCTCCATAATTTCTGACTTTTCATCTGGCTTTAATTTGCCGTGTATTAAGCCAATCCGGCGATGTTTAAAAACAGTTTTTTGGAGTATTCTAAATTCTCCCTCTACGCTCTTGGCACCTAATTTATCAGAGTCAGATATTAATGGGCAGACCACATAGGCTTGCTGGCCTTGGTCAATCAAGGTATCAATGTGCTTATAAACATGGATGCGATCGATATCCTTGACTAACTTGGTAATAATTGGCTTTCTACCTGGCGGCAACTCATTAATTATCGAAACATCTAAATCGCCATAAACTACTAAGGCCAGGCTGCGGGGGATTGGGGTAGCGGTCATGGTCAGGACATGAGGCATTGTTTTCGCTTTCCCCTTTAGACTCGAACGCTGGTTAACTCCAAAACGGTGCTGCTCATCGACCACAACTAAGCCTAAATTATGGTATTGGACATTACTGCCAATAAGCGCGTGGGTGCCTATTATACAATCAACCTCCCCAGAGCTGATAAGCTTAAGGGCTGTTTCCTTCTCGGCTTTTTTCATATTTGCTATTAGCAGAACTGTTTTGACCCCCATAGCCTGTAAAAGTTTTTGAGAACTCATAAAATGCTGGCGGGCTAAAATCTCGGTTGGCACCATGATTGCCGACTGGTAGCTAGCTTGCTTGGTCATGACGCAGGCTAGTAGCGCCACTAATGTTTTGCCGCTACCGACATCACCTTCAAGCAAGCGGTTCATGGGTACATCCTTGCTGATATCTTGTAGAATTGTATGGGCTACCTTTTTTTGAGAGTTAGTCAGCCCAAAGCCAAGCAAGGCGACAAACCTCCTGGCAACCTCTGCTTGATATCTTATTAAAACAGCCTTTGAGGTTTTAATGTTCTTTTTTATAACTAGGCCTGTTAGTACTAACTCAAAAATTTCCTCAAAAGCAATACTGCGCTTTGCGCTAATGAGTTGATTGTGAGTTTTAGCAGTATGTAATAAACAAATTGCAGTTGATTTGGGCAAGAGCTTATGAGCTTTAATAATTGCGTGCGGTAAAATATCCTCGAGCTGGTCGCTAACATCAATGCACTGGCTGATTAACTTTCTAATAATAGACGAGGATAGATGCTTAGTTTCAGGATAAATCGGGATTATCTCTTGCGCCACTGGCGTAGTAGAAAGTCTTTCAAATGTTGGCGCCTGCAAGCTAACGTAGCCATTTTTATACTCGTAGTTCCCTCTAAATCGGTACGAATTATTGGCAATCAGAGTCTGCGCCAAATAAGGCTGGTTAAACCATATTGCTTTAACGGAACCAGTGCTATCGCTTAGGATAGCCTCGGTAATCGTAAGCCGGCGATTACGGTGGCTAATGCGCATTGATACCCTCTCAATTTTAGCTTCAAAGCTCACCAGCCCAGGCTGGATACCTTGGATTCTTTTGATAGCTAAATAGGTATCCCACTTGCGGGGATAATAATCTAGTAAATCGCCAATCGTAAAAATACCAGCACCAGCTAGCGCTTTTTCTAAGACAGGGCCAACTCCCTTCAGCCTAGAGAGTGAACTTTTAATAGTCATAGCTATATTCTAACACGAACAAAAAACGATAATTTTAGCTAACCTGAATATTCTTATAGCGCCTTTTGCCCAGCTGTATTAAACAGTTTTTAGTTATCTTATGCTCGACGTCCTTTAATACCTCATCATCAATTTTAATTCCGCCTTGAGCTAATAGTCGGCGGGCTTCAGATTTACTTAGATCAAAAGCAAGAGCAACAATACCGACAGCCAAACCTTTTTTAGTTTTAAAATTTTCAATATCAGATGGCTTCTCGCCGGCCCTAAACTGATTTTCCCAAGCTTTTTCGGCCTTTAGGGCTGTTCTACTATCGTAGTAGCGAGCAACTACCGCGCGGGCGAGGCTGGCCTTGGTGTCACGTGGGTTATCGCCGAGCGACATAGTTTTTTCAATCTCGGCAATCAAATCCATCGGCATATCAGTTGCCATCTTATAGTACGCCGGTATCAGCTCGTCGTGGATGGTCATTACTTTGCCGTACATCTCAAGAGGTTTGTCATCAATGAAAATACAATTCCCCCAAGAAGTGCTCATTTTGCGCCCATCAGTGCCCTCTAGGATATGAAAAGTCATAATGTTTTGGGGTTCTTGCCCATAGGCTTTTTGCACGGTTCGGCCCGCTAACATATTAAATAGCTGGTCAGTACCTCCGACTTCTAGGTCAGTTTTCATCTGCACACTATCATAGCCTTGCAGCAAGGCATAGAGTGTTTCGTGTAAACCAACCGGCTTATTAGCCTCTATCCGCTTGGCGTAATTCTCGCGCTCAATCATTTGCTGAATCGTAAATAAGCTAGTGAGCTTAAAAAACTCATCTAGGCGCATCTTTTCAAACCAATCACCATTATGAAACATTTCTACCTTGTCCATATCAAGAATCTTTGAAAGCTGGACATGATAACTCTTGAAGTCCTCGGCCACTTCTTCTTTGGATAGCATCTTGCGCTCCGAGAGCTTATCGGATGAATCGCCAATCTGTGCCGTAAAAGTACCAGCCACGAATGTTACCTGATGGCCTAAATCCTGAAACTGACGGAGCTTCCAGAGGACTCCGGCGTGCCCGATGTGCAACCTGGCGCCAGTTGGATCAATACCGAGCTTAATGCGTAATTTCTTACCACTTTTTAGTTTTTTCTCTAGTTCACTGCGCACAATTAAGTCTTCTACATTGCGCGTCAACAAATCGTTTAGTATATCTTTAGATTTCATATTTTCCTCTAATAGTTAGTTAATAAACAAATAATTTGCGGCTGAAGCAAGAATCAGCCTTTAGGATACCGGCAATAGTAGTTCAATTTATTTGTTATTAATAAAGTCATATCTGTCACATTATAGCAATAATAGCGTTATATTGTAATCATACTTATGAATAATTTATTAACCAAGTCGTGATATAATTTAATTTAATAAAGTCATGGCAAAAAAACGCACTAAGAAGTCAGCCAATTCGGCCCGTAGAATAGTCCGACATTCTACATCGGCTAGAAAGCGCAAATCATCTCCAGTAACCCCTCGAGCAAGAGGGCTTGCTAGGTTTCATTATAAAAATATCATTAGGGTCCTAACTACAAAAAAAGCCCTAAAAATTTATGGTGTCAGCATGGCAATTGGTGTACTGCTAGTAGCTGCGTTATTTTTATGGTTTGCTAAAGATTTACCAAGCCCTAATAAAATCAATTCTAGAGTAAGCGCACAAACTACCAAGATATACGATAGAACCGGCGAGAACCTACTAATCGAAGTTTATGGGGATAAAAATAGAAGTATTATTGAATTTAACCAAATGCCACAATGCATCAAGGATGCCACGGTTGCCCTAGAAGATAAAAATTTTTATAAGCAGGGAGCCTTTAGCCCAGCTGGTATTGCTAGAGCCTTCTCGGGAGTAATTTTTAAGGATCCCAGCAAAGGCGGCGGCTCAACTATTACCCAGCAATATGTCAAAAATGCCCTACTCACAAATGAAAGAACATTCACTAGAAAAATTAAGGAACTAATTTTATCAATCCAAATGGAACAACTGTATAAAAAGGATGATATTTTAAAACTATACCTTAATGAGATACCCTACGGGTCAACCGCCTATGGTATTCAGGCTGCATCTAAACAATACTTTGGTGTTGATGCAAAGGATTTAAGCTTAGCCCAGTGTGTTACGCTGGCCAGCCTTCCACAGGCCCCCACCTATTACTCTCCGTACGGGCAAAATAAACAGGTTCTACTAGATAAAAAGGATCATGTACTAGACTTGATGGTTGAACAGGGCTATCTCAAGAAAGAGGCAGCCGAAGAGGCCAAAACGGTCGATGTACTTGCTCAACTAAAGCCATACAATCCCTATGCCAATATACAAGCTCCTCACTTTGTCCAATATGTTAGGGAGAAATTGGAAGAAAAATATGGCATTAAAAGAGTTAATGAAGGTGGGTTTAAAGTAATTTCAACTATTGACTTGCCAAAACAAAAGCTCGCCGAGGAAATCGTTGCAAAAAACATTAATTCTGTTAGAAACTATGGCGGTAGCAATGCAGCATTAGTCTCAGCCGATCCTAATAATGGTCAAATAATATCAATGGTTGGTAGCTATGACGCCAATGACCCTGATTTTGGTAGCTTTAATGTAGCGGTCGCCTTAAGGCAACCAGGGTCATCCATTAAGCCAATTGTTTATGCCAACTTATTCAAAAAAAATTGGGGGGCTGGTAGTACGCTATATGATGTCAAAACTGATTTTGGAGGTATACCAGCCTATGTGCCTAGGAATTATACCAATCAATTCTATGGGGTTCAGTCGGTCAGAACTGCACTAGCTAGCTCCCTTAATATCCCCGCTGTTAAGGCCTTATACCTAGGTGGAATCCCAGAATTTATCGGTACCGCCAAGGATATGGGGATAACAACTTACAATAACCCCATAGATGAATATGGCTTGAGTATGGCGCTAGGGGCTGGCGAAGTCAAAATGGTGGATATGGCAAATGCTTTTTCGGCTTTCCCAACCAATGGCCAGCACCACGACCAAGTCTACTGGCTAAAAATTACCGATGGCTCTGGGAAGGTGATAGATGACAACACCAAAACAGATGATAAGAAACCTAAACAGGTCTTAGACCCCCAGATAGCCTATCAGATAAATAGCATTATGTCTGATAACTCGGCACGCTGTAGCCTAGGCGTATTCGGCTGTAATAATCCCCTCACACTACCTGGTAAAACTGTAGCCTCTAAAACTGGTACATCTGAAGAATATCGTGATGCCTGGACTATTGGGTTCACCAAGCGAGTTATTACTGTTGTCTGGGCTGGCAATAATGATAATGCGCCGATGGCTCAAGCTGCTAGTATTGTTTCTGCCCCAATTTGGAACCAGTATATGCGGGAGGTAACTAAAGATGACCCTAACGAGCAATGGGATAAGCCAAATGGCATTAAACAAGAGACTATTGACGCTAATACTGGTAAATCGCTGATTGAAGGCTCTAGACCCAGAACTGATATCTTCTCTAGCTGGTACCGCGTAGAGCCAGCTAAAAATTCACAGAAAGCCACCATTGATATAGTGTCGGGTAAGCTTGCAACTGATTGTACCCCCGCTGGTGCTAGAAAGGAGATTACTGGCTCACTTATAACTGCCGAGGTACTCCCGACTGATCCCTCCTACCCTAGGTGGAACCCTCCTGTTCAGTCTCTTGCTAGGACATTAGGATATGCGCAGGGCGGGAGTATCCCATCTGAAAAAGATGATGTGCATCAGTGTGGAGACCCTCAGCCAGTAGTTTCAATTAGCACCTCTCCGACAACTGGCAGTACTTTTACTATTACTGCCTCTACCACCCAAGGCAAATTCCCAATTAGCAATGTCGTGTTTTATATGGATGGTAGTGTGCTAACTACTAAATACGGCGCTGGGCCAACCTTTACAGCTACGGCTACGCCATCGGCAGGTAATCATAGTTTTAGTGCCGTAGCAACAGACTCGGGCTACTATACCGGGACTAGCAATACAGCCTCGGTTACCGCGACAGGGGCCGGTGGGGCAAATTTAAGCTGCTTGGGAAGTACTTGTGACTTTACTTACACACTAGGCGCATTTAGCGTCCAACTACACGTGGGTGGTTCGCCGTTTGGCCTGGCCCAAGAGGTCTCCCCAGCTAATTGGACCAGTACCGGCTGGAATGGAGTTTCTGGTAGTAGTTCCAATCTTTATGCCAGGCTCAATACTGGTGGTGGCCCACAAACGATTTACCCTTAGCGTTGCTAAATACTATTGACTGGCTATGTTTTTTTCTGATGTCTATTATAGCTATGTGGTTTTTTAGCTTTTGCTATCTTAGGTTTGCTATTTTTAGGAGTAGCAAAAATCATCTTGCCAGCCACTGTTTGAAATATCCTAGTAACTTCACACTCTACATCTTTACCAATTAACTTATCACCACCGTCTACTACAATCATTGTACCGTCTGGTAAATAGCCTACTCCTTGGCCTTTCTCTTTGCCAGACTGCACAACATTAACACTCATAATCTCGCCCGGCAATACTACTGCTCTAATAGCATTAGCAAGCTCATTAATATTGAGTATTTTAACTCCTTCAATTGTAGCAACTCGGTTCAGATTATAATCTGTAGTGAGGATACTGGCACGGTGTTTTTTAGCTAAATAAACTAACTTATGATCAACTTCTTTAACAGCTACTGGGTCATCTTCAATAATCTCTAACTCCAGGCCATCATTAAGCCTTAGCTCATTTAAAATTTCTAAACCTCTACGCCCTCGCCCTCTACGCAAGGGGTCCTCGCTATCGGCAATATTTTGCAGTTCTGCCAAGACAAATCTTGGCACTATTAATGTTCCAGGGATAAACCCGCTAGCTACAATATCACCAATTCTACCATCAATAATTGCAGAAGTATCAACTAATATTCTAGAATCATTTTTATTAATTTTAAGGGGTTTTAGCTTGTCATGCTTTGGATTTTTAACACTTTTTTTAGGTATCAGATTATCCAAAAAATCATGTTTAGAATAAAAAACCACTGCCAATGCTACTGACAAGACAACTGTTATAGTAATCGGCAAATACTGCTTGTACGGTTCAGATAGAGCAGACAATGGTATTGCCAATAAAGAACCAATTAAACTGCCAAGTAGTGCCCCTATGACTACTAGAATTAACTTTTGTGCACTTAATTGTGCCAGGCGGTAGGCTAAAATAGACACAACCAATGCAACTACCAGAATAATTTCTACAACTAACATAAATATTTCCTCTACTTTAATAATGTAATTGCTTCGGTGATTGTTGCCACAGCCAAATAATTTTTACCTTTGATGCTGGATGGCACTATGGCATTTAAAAAGCCTAGTTTGCTAGCTTCACGAAGCCTTAGGTTGGGCATATTAACAGACCGAACTTCACCACTTAAACCCACTTCTCCAAATACAACCGTATTTGGTTTGATAATTTTACCGCTCGAGGCGGAGGCGATTGCCAAAATAATTGCTAGGTCAATTGCTGGTTCGGAAAGTTTAATCCCGCCCACTATATTAACATATACATCTTGGCTACTCAAGCTTAACCCACCGCGCTTTTGCATCACAGCACACAATAAACCTAGTCTATTAATATCAAATCCATCGGCCACCCTCTTGGGATAACCAAAGACACTAGGGCTGACCAGAGCCTGTACTTCTACCAAAATAGGTCGAGTCCCTTCCATGCCTACAAAAACTATACTGCCGGGCAGTTCCTGACGTTCTTGCAATAAAGCTTCCGATGGATTACTAACAGCACTCAAGCCCCCTTCAGTCATTTCTAGCATACCTACTTCGTTGGTAGCGCCAAAGCGATTCTTAACACTTCTCAATAATTTTATTAAACCATAGCGCTCACCTTCTAAATAAAGTACGGCATCCACTAAATGCTCCATGAGCCTAGGGCCAGCAACATTACCTTCCTTCGTAACATGCCCGATAACAATAAAGGCTGTATTGGTGCGCTTAGCTAACTGCACCAGACTATTGGTATTATTAGTTACCTGGCTAATGGTGCCAGCCGAACCGCTTAAATGTTGGCTAGCCATCGTCTGGATAGAATCAACCACCACAAGCTGGTATCTGCCTGTCTGGGCATGCGCAATTACTTCATCGACATCGGTAGAAGATAAAAACTCAAATTCGGTATTAAGACCCTTCAGCCTAGCACCCCTAAGTTTGACCTGCGCGGCTGATTCCTCACCACTCACGTAGAGAACTTTATGCTTTCGTGCTACCTCGGCAGCTACCTGCAAGACAAGCGTTGATTTACCAATACCTGGGTCGCCAGCTAATAATATTAAACTCCCCGGGACTATCCCACCTCCTAGTACCGAATCAACTTCAAGGTTGCCAGTACTCATACGGCTCGCACAAGAAGACTCTATTTCATGAAATTTATCAGGTTTTGTTGTCGGACCAGATAGTCTAGTCTGCTTTGTGAAGCCGATCGTAACAGCCTCTAGCAGACTATCCCAGGCGCCACATTGCATGCATTTACCACTCCACTTAGTGGTATTGGCGTTACAATTTTGGCAACTAAATTTAACATTTGATTTAGGCATACCATAAATTATACACTCTAAATGTTATACGAACAAATAGCGAATAACATTATGGCAATTTTAGTAATTGACGTAGCAATTAATTTATTGTACAATAAGCAATCGAGTGTACCTAGGGAGGCACAAATGAGCATACCAGGGAAAAAAGCAGAGCTAATCGTTGTAGTTGAAGGCTCTAAGGGTGAGATACTAGAAATGGCCACTGACATAGTGGAGTTTCTACGGAAATACCTACCTACCACTATTTCAGTCAACTACAAAGTTACCAACTAGAATATTTCTAGAAACCACCCCGCTTGATCAAGGCGGGGTTTTTATTTTTTATGATTATTTAATGCTGGCGCCGACCTTAATAGCCAAATTTATCTCGTCGTTCTTAACACCAATCTCAACACTATCACCAGGCTTAATCATTTCAGCAACAATTTCAGTAGCTAACTTATCTTCGATTAACCTTTGTACGGCGCGCCTCATGGGACGAGCGCCATTATTCATATCATAGCCCTTTTCAACTAACAAAGCCTTAACATTTGGTTTAAATTTAAGAACAATTTCTTTCGCATCTAGCCTACTGGCTAAATCTTTAAGCTGTAATTCTGCTATTTTAGCAATATCAATTCTAGATAAGGCCTTAAACACCACAATATGGTCAACGCGATTTAAAAACTCAGGTCGGAATTGTTTTTTTAGCTCAGACATTACTTTCTCCGTCATTTGCAAATGAAGCTCATTGAGCTTAGATTGCTCTTTGGGTGTACCTGTAGCAAAACCAATTTCTGCTTCCTTAGCCAAAACATTAGCCCCGACATTGCTTGTCATGATAATAATTGTATTACTAAAATCAACTTTCTTGCCTTTAGCATCAGTCAGTACACCATCTTCTAAAATCTGGAGTAAAATGTTGAATATATCTGGGTGGGCTTTTTCGATTTCATCAAATAAAATCAAGCTATAGGGCTTACGGCGTACTTTTTCAGTAAGTTCTCCAGCATCCTCGTAGCCAACATACCCGGCCGGCGCACCAACTAACCTTGATAAGGTGTGTTTTTCCATAAATTCGCTCATATCAACTTTAATAATGGAGTCTTTATTGTTAAATAGCTCCTCGGCCAGAACTCTAGCTAACTCAGTTTTGCCAACGCCAGTTGGCCCTAAAAACATAAAAGAACCTATCGGCTTTTTAGGGTCGGCTATACCAGTACGGCTTCTACGGATAGACTTTGCGACTACATCGACAGCATTATCTTGGCCAATGATTTTAGCTCTAATTGTTGCCTCTAATTTCTTGAGGCTTTCTATCTCGAATTCAGCAAGCTTTTCGACCGGGATACCAGTCGATTGAGCAACTACCTTTGTAATATCGCTAATTGTAACTTTAATTTTAATACTATCTTTATTTTTAGCTGTTAAGACATTAAGTTTCTGCTCGATGATACTTGCTTCTGACTTCATCCTAGCGGCTAACTCAAAATCTTGGTTATAAACAGCGTCGTCTATTTGGGCCAGCTTAGCTTCGAGCTGCTTGGATAATCCTTTACCCTTAACGTCGCTACTAGCATGGAGAATTCTAGCTTGAGCTGAAGCTTCATCGATTAGGTCAATGGCCTTATCGGGCATAAATCTATCAGTAATATACCGCTTGGCAAGCTTAGCAGCCTCCTCAATTGCCTCATCGGTAATCTTAACGCTATGAAATTTCTCATACCTCGGCCTCAGGCCCCTCAAAACTTCAATGGTTTCCTCAACTGTAGCTTCAGGTACAATAATTGGCTGGAAGCGACGCTCCAGGGCGGCATCCTTTTCGATATATTTTCTGTACTCATCTAGGGTAGTGGCACCTATTGTCTGAACCTCGCCGCGAGATAAAGCGGGTTTTAGGATATTAGCAGCATCAATTGCACCTTCAGCACTACCAGCACCGACTACATTATGTAATTCATCTATAAACAATATAATATTAGGCGAGGCAATCGCTTCATCAATAATTTTTTTGAGTCTTTCCTCAAATTCGCCTCTAAATTTAGTACCTGCGATAACTGATGCCATATCAAGCATCATAAGCCTTTTGCCCTGCAACATCTCTGGTACCTTTTCGTCAACAATACGTTTAGCTAAACCCTCTACAATGGCTGTCTTGCCAACACCTGGCTCGCCAATTAAGACAGGGTTATTCTTGCTACGTCTATTAAGGATCTGGATCATTCTATCAATTTGGGTTTCTCGGCCAACCACTGGGTCTAGTAAGTCTTTTAGTGCCTTGGCTGTCAGATCGATACCAAAGTGGTCGAGAGCAGGGGTTTTGGTGTGCTTTGAACTAGCTTTGTTCGATGCTCCGACAGGAACCTCGACCTGAAATGGTTGTGAATCCAAATATTTTTCGAGTTCACCCCTAACTGCTATAGGGTCAATACCCATATCCTTCATAATCGAAATGGCCCTAGAGTTCTTTTGGCTTAAGATTGCAAAAAGCAAATGCTCGGTGCCAGCATAGGGTTGGCCATGCTGCTGGGCGATACGCAGGGCAGAGGTAATGGTCTGCTTGGCTGTTTCAGAAAACTCAATAACACCTGACGGAGTAGAAGTTTGGATATTATGATTACCATATACTGGTACATTATCAATCCTTACTCCCATATCAGATAAAAGGCGGGCTCCAATTGACCCCTGAGCTTTAAGCATTCCAAGCAATAAATGTTCGGTACCAATATAATTCGAGCCCATATTAATTGCCATTAGCCCAGCATTCTCTAAGCTTTTCTTAGCATTTTGTGTAAATCTATCGAAATGTTTTAAAAAATCTTCTTGCATAATTCTTACCCTTCTCTAATTCTAGCAAATTTTATTTTTTATGTCTGTTTATTTATTTTTTGGTAGCTTTTGAATCCTTTGCTTTTTTAGGTACTGCAGGAACATCTACTTGTTCTGGAGCAATACCATTCTGGTTAGATGCTGCAATAATGGCATCTTCTATATCGGAGGTTCTTTTGGGCTTAGGGGTTGTTTCTACTTCCTTTGCAGTCGATTCGATACCAGCATCATCGGTGCCATCAATATCAACATTCCATCCTGTTAGTTTGGCGGCTAGCCGAACATTTTGTCCTGACTTACCAATAGCCAAACTTAGTTGGTCTTCAGGGACCTTAACCAGTGCTTTTTTGGTATCATCATCTAATTTAACGCTGATGACCTTAGTTGGTGACAAGGCATTAGTAATATACACCTTAGGGTCTTCGCTATAAGCAATAATATCAATTTTTTCTTCACCCAATTCGCTCATAACAGCCTGGACTCTTGTTCCCCTACCGCCAACAAATGTACCTACTGGGTCGACGCCCTCGACATTTGACTTAACAGCAACTTTAGTTCGAGCCCCTGCTTCGCGGGCTATACCAGCTATTTCAACGCTGCCGTTGGCAATTTCAGGAACCTCTAACTCAAAGAGGCGCCTAACCATATCTGGATGCGTTCTACTCACCACAATCTGTGGTCCCCTGTTAGTTTGCTCTACTCTTACCACGAAAACCTTAATCCGCTGGGCGGGATAATATTTTTCATTTGGTATCTGATCGCTTGGGAACATGACCCCAGTAGCCTTGCCTAGGTCTATAAAGGCATTGCCATTTTCAAACCTTTGAACATTGGCATTGATAATCAAACCTTCTTTATCACTGAATTCACTAAAGATAACTTCGCGTTCGGCTTCACGAATACGCTGAACAATAACCTGCTTGGCTGTTTGGGCGGCCACTCTACCGAACTCTTTGTTATTTTCTTTGATTTCAATAGTATCCCCAAGAACTACGTTTTTCTTTAACTTCTTAGCGTCAGCTAGTAATAATTGCGTCATTGGATCTTCAATGCTCTGCACGACTTCCTTAGTAATAAAAATGCGAGCCTCACCGCTGTCAGGATTTAATTCGGCTCGTACTGCCTGCTCTTTATCGCCGAAGTCTTTCTTGTAGGCTGCGACTATCGCGGCCTCAATAGCCTCTAATACCATATCTTTAGATATGCCTTTTTCTTCGCATATTTGCTCTATTGCTGATAAAAATTGATTTTGCATAATTCTCCTATTAAATTGTTATTAAATTGTATGAGCCTTGAATAAAAAAGCCGGCAGATCATTGCAACCGACAGTTTCATTCATTTCAGACTATACTAGATATTGTAATGCTTCTAGCACTCTTATGTCAAGACTGCTAGTGCTGTTCAATGGCATTTTCTATAAAGGTTATTTGTTGATTGCCACTGATTGAAATTATATCAAGGCGTGGCTGTAATTTTAGATATTCTGGATTTTGATGGAGCCAATATTCAAAGGCTCTAGAGATTCTTCTTTTTTTATCCTCAGAAACTGCCCCCAACCCACCACCATAGCTATTATTACTACGGAACTTTACTTCTACGCTACATATATACTCTGTATTTCTTGAGATAATATCTATTTCACAAAAGCGGTTTTTAAAGTTACGTTGTAATATTTCGTAACCTAAATTCTCTAAATATTGACAGGCCTGTTGTTCGGCTCTTAGGCCTACTGCCGTTGTATTTTTCATAGATAATTTTTTACTAAACTGTTGTGCCGCTCTGGAGCTTAGGTTAGATCGTAGCAGGATAAATAAAAATTATATTTATTTCTCGGCTTTATCTGCGCCGGCCTGGAACTCTTCAGCTGGGAGTTGGGCCTCATCTTCACCGTCGGTGTTTATTTGTTCATCGGCAGTTTTGTCTTTGGGTGCCTCATCGCCGGTGGCATCGTCTTTGCTAGCTCGCTTGTTTTCTTGCTTGGCTAGCGTATCGGTACTTTCATCGACTTGGTTGAGCTCATCCTCATTAGCTACAGGCTTAGCCTCGGAGTCTACTTGGGCCTGCTCCTCCTTGGCAAGCTGCGCAGTTGTACGCTCATCGGATTCATTGGCGATATTTTTATCAAAGCCTTGCTCTGTCATTCGAGCTGATTTGCCAGATCTTGAGCGCATATAACCCAGTACGGCCTGGCGCACTTTGCTCCTCTTGGTAATTTGAATCTTTTCAACGCTAGGGCTATGGACGAACCAACTCTTTTCAACACCAATGCCAGAGGCTACTTTTCTAACTGTGATAATTGCTCCAATACCTCCCGACCGACGGTAGCTGATTACAAGCCCTTCAAAAATTTGAACGCGCTCTTTCTTACCTTCTTTGATTCTTTGGTGTACGCGAACAGTGTCGCCGACACGAATATCAGAAATCTTTTTCTTAAGAGAGCCTTTTTCTATTGCGCTTAGTGCTTCTTGCATAACGAAACAATTCTATCACATCTCACTACATCTGGCAATACTACAATAGTGGCATGATTTAAGTCATTCAGGCTAAGCTTTTATGATAGTTTTGACTACAATATTAGTATTACCAGCAATAGCTTTTAGGGCGGCAATAAGTCCGTCCGAGATAGCTACGCCACCAGGTAATTTTAGTTTCTGATTAGTTTTTGCGAAATCTAGCGTAACCTCGCTATCACCCGGATGCCCATCTAGCAAAGCCTTGATTTTAATAAGCTCATCGGTGTCTGTAATGGATGCTAGCTTAATTGTTAAATTTGACTGTTCTAGGGTAGCTTTAGGTTCAGGCGGAGCTAGCCACTTACGCATCACCTCGGCATCTAATATTTTAACTTTATCGGCAATAACTTTTAATTCATTAGTTGGGTTCCCGTCTCGATCCTTGGCATTGATCTTGCCCTCTATGACCACGACATTATCTACAATTAAAGCCTGCTCAAATTTATTAAAGGTCTTGGGAAATACAATAACTTCAAGGTCTCCATTTAATGTTTCAACGACAACAAAAGCCATTGGGTCGTTTTTGCGCGTGTATATTTTACGCATCGAAGTAATAATCCCACCCACAACAATCTGCTTGCCATCATCAGACTTCGTATAGTTTTTCATTTCTTTAGTCTTGTTTTTAAGATAGTTTTTAAAATCATCAAGTGGATGATTGCTAATATATAAGCCCAGTAGTTCCTTTTCCCATACTAGGTTTTGCCTTGGGTCCATCCTGTTGGTGGGGTTATCCATACTAATTGGTGGGACCTCCTGATCTGCACTTAAAGATCCAAAAATATCAATTTGCCCTGACAGGGCATTTTTCTGGACCCTGCTGGCATAGGAAGTAATTTTATCAACATTAAATAGTAGCCTTTGGCGCTCACCTAGATTATCAAATGCCCCGCATTTTATTAGACTTTCCATAACCTTCTTATTGACAACAGATGCATCGACTCGCTTCGCAAAATCTTCAACTGACTTAAATGGCCCATCTTCTCTAGCACCTATAATCCTTTCAATCGGACCTTGCCCAACATTTTTAACAGCCCCTAGCCCGAAACGTATATTACCAGACTCTGGGACGACTGCAAATTCTCTGTACGATTCATTAATATCTGGGGGCAAAACTTCTATCTGCATCTTACGACATTCTGCAACTTCAATGCCTATTCTATCTAAATTCTCATGGTCGCTGGTCAATAAGGCTGCCATAAAAGCCGAGGGGTAATGACTCTTTAAGTACGCCGTCTGGATAGCCACTAAAGCATAGCAAGCAGCGTGTGATTTATTAAAACTATAAGCTGCGAAATCCTCTAAACTCTTCCATAAATCCTCGATAAATTTCTTTTCTACTTGAGAGTTTTTAATTGCACCATCAATAAATTGCTTTTTCATCTTGGCCAAAACCTCTGGATTTTTTTTACCAATACCCTTACGAAGAATGTCGGCCTGGCCGCCAGTAAAACCACTCAAATCTTGAGCTATTTTCATGACCTGTTCTTGATAAACAATAATGCCATAAGTCTCCATCAGGGCTTCCTTCATTTTGGGGTGCCCATAGGTTACAAGCTCTGGCTTGTATTTACGATTAATAAAATCCTCAATCCACTGCATTGGGCCTGGGCGATAAAGCGCGCCCATGGCGATAATATCCTCGAATTTATCTGGCTTAAGCTCTTTTAAATACCTCTTCATACCAGCTGACTCCAATTGGAATACTCCAGTGGTATCGCCTCGGCTTAATAGTTCAAAAGTTTTTTTATCATCTATCGGGATATCATTAATTTTAAGGTCCTTCTTATAGACTTTCTTAACAATTCTTAGTGTGTTTTTTATGACAGTCAAATTAGACAATCCTAAAAAATCAAATTTTAATAATCCTAAATCCTCAAGAGGGTTCATAGAATATTGAGTTGCTATACCGCCTTTGCTGGCTCTAGTGAGTGGGGTATATTCTACGAGCGCTTCTGGTGCTATTACCACGCCAGCGGCATGTGTGCCGGCATTTCTAATGGTACCTTCTAGTTGCATAGCAATGTCAATAATTTCCTTAGCCGTTGGGTTGCCCATATATATTGCTCGCAGTTCTGCGTTTTGAGCTATGGAAACACCGAGCGGAATATGCCGGCCTTGCACTGGTGGGGGGATATTTTTCGCTATAGCATCGACTTCTGAATATGGTACCCCCAGTACCCGCCCGGTATCCCTAACGGCATTGCGAGCAGCCATTACCCCAAAGGTAATTATCTGCGCAACTCTGTCTTGACCGTATTTCTCGGTGGCATAAGCCATGACCTCTTCACGACGATCGTCGGCATAGTCCATATCAATATCTGGCATACTAGTTCTATCTATATTCAAAAACCGCTCAAACAACAGGCCATATTTGATAGGGTCAATTTCTGTGATATTAGTACAATAAGCAATGATACTGCCGGCTACGCTCCCTCGACCGGGACCACAGACTATACCGCGATTTTTACTCCAGTTAATTAAGTCCGCCACGATTAGCATGTAGCCTTCATATCCCATCTTGCCAATAACCTTAAGCTCGGACTCAATCCTATCTAAGACGATCTTGCTTAATTTACTCCTTATCTTTGTTTCGGTAATTTTATCTAAATCTTCCTTGGGAATATCGGTGTAGCGGTTAGCTGCACCCAAATAAACTAGGCTTCGAAGGTAACTCTTTTCGGTTGCTCCTTTCGGCACACTAGGAAAACGTGGAATAAGTATTTTACCAAACTCGATTTCTAAATTACACATCTCGGCAATTTTAACAGTATTAGCGATAGCCTCTGGGGTATCCTTAAACCTGTCCATAAAGAACCTACCGGGCTGTACCGAGAGGTCCATGTCTAGCCTCATCCTATTGGTGTCTTTTACATTGGACCCTGTCTGAACACACAAGAGAATATCGTGTGGATAATGGTCGGCTTCGGTCGCATAATGGCAATCGCCAGTGGCCACTAGGCCAATATCTAATTTTTTAGATATTTCCTTCAATGCTGCATTAAGTTTTTTTTGTGGCTCCCAGTCAGTATGCGGTTGCATTTCTAGATAATAATTTTCTTTTCCAAAAACTTTCTTATGCCACTTAGCAAGCTCCATAGCTTGCTCAATTTGACCGCTACTAATGAGCGTCGCTAACTCCCCACCCAAGCAACCAGACAAAGCGATAAGCCCATCGTGGTATTGCTCTAATAGCTCATGATCAATACGAGGTTTATAATAAAACCCCTCTAGGCTAGCGATGGTGCTAAGCTTCAAAAGATTCTGATACCCACGCTTGTTTTTGGCAAGCAAAGTCAAATGGTAAGGGTTGCGGTCTTCGGCAGAATTCTTGTCGGTATGCTTACGGGGTGCAACGTAAGTTTCAATGCCAATAATTGGCTTTACCCCTCTTGCTTTACAATCCTTATAGAACTCTATACTCCCGCTTAGAGTTCCGTGGTCGGTGATTGCAACCGCTGCCTGCCCTAACTCTTGAACCCTATCTAATAATTGCGGAATTTTCTGCAATCC